>JAJQAR010000345.1:0-2614 GCA_021203705.1 Prevotella sp.
GATAGATTCAGTATGGGTGCAGGTGGCAAGAGACCAGTCAACATTCGGTTGGATACATGAATCGGAAATGCTCCCCTGTGTTGTTCCTAACGACCCGATATCGCAATTCATCTCAATTTTTTCGGATATTCACCTGCTGATATTCCTTATCATAATAAGTGTGATTTCCATAGCTTATCTGATGAGAACGATATCTAAACGAAATGCCAAAATCGTACATTTCAACGACATCAACTCGTTCTACCCCACTGCCCTTGCTCTCGTTGTTGCATTGTCGGCAACATTGTATGCAAGCATCCAACGTTTTGTTCCTGACTTATGGCTGCATTTCTACTACCACCCCACACTCAATCCGTTTATCGTGCCACCTATCCTCTCAGTATTTCTCGTAACTGTATGGGCAATACTGATAATAGGAATAGCAACCATCGACGTGGTGCGCTCCCTGTTGTCTGCCGGCAATGCATTTCTCTATCTATGCGGACTGGTTAGCGTTTGTGCCGTAAACTACATCGTTTTCAGCATCACAACACTCTATTATGTAGGCTATGGTGTTTTTGTGGCATATTTTTTTTATTCTTTTTATAGATACCACAAAAACAATTGAGAATTGACAACTGAAAATTAAGAATTAGCCTGACGGGGTATAGTTTGCTTACGTTTACAGTTGACATTCAAACAAAATGAATTGTCAATTCTCAATTGAACGACATGAAAATGAAAAGGAAATGAATATGGTTCATTTCCTTTTCATGTCATTCGTCATGTTCTTAAACGCCTGGCGGTGAAACTGTTCCTCTGCCTCCATCACGTCATAAACCTTGGTGGCAGGTAGGATTTGCATGAATTTCTCGTGATATGCCCTCTGGATTTGTTTCATCTCAACCTCTAAATTGTCGAGTTTTGTAATATTCTCCTTGCACTCCGCATCCGTGGTGGGTTTTACCCTTTTGAGAGCCTTCATCTTATCACGTACCTCACGCTGCTTGCGGAACATCTCCGCATAAACAGGGAAAAACTCAGAAGCCTCTTGTGGAGTAAGACAGGCCTTCTCGGTAACGAACTGCTCCAGATCTGCCTGAAAACATTCCGGATTCGGTCTGTCATTTCTCGGTGGTTTCGGTTGTGCATAGCTATACGACAACAGCGAGAACAAAAATATCAGCAATACAAGTCGTTTCATCTCCACTTATTTTATTCGTCCATAACGTAAGTATAGAAATCATCATTGTCGAGCAAAGCATAATCGGAATACTCGTCTATCACATAATCCTCGTATGCTGACGATGACACATAATCAGATACCGCACTGACATTATTGTGCAAATCGTTATGCACATTCTTGTTAAAAAATACTACTGAAGATACGACAAGCACGGCTACACAGGCAGCCACAGAAACGATGAGCCGCCAATACCTGGATATTGACACCTTCCGCACAACTTTCTTCTCATGCAATTCAGGCAGGTTTTCAAGTAGTTGTTTCTCAAACTCACTGAAATAGCTTTCGGGAACCTTAAAAGAGAGCTCTCTACCGAATTTCTGTTCAAGAATGAAATCGTCCTTCATATCAGTACTTATTTTGTCAGTATGACGTTTTTTTTATCTGAAAGTTTAATTCCCTTAATAAATTTTCACTCATGCAAGTGTAAATAATCCGTAATCTTCTTTACAGCAATATGATAGGAAGCCTTCAACGCCCCCTCGGTGGTTTTCAGTATCTCGCTCATCTCGCTGTATTTCATATTCTGGAAATATCGCAGGGTGAATACCGTGCGCTGTACCTCCGGCAAGGAGGCAACTGCCTGCATAAGCATTGCCTGTGCCTCATCACCATCAAAATACTCATCCGCCATAAGGCTCTTAGCAACGGTCATATCCTCCGACATGTCGGCAGCAAAGGTATTCTTACTCTTGCGCAGGAAATCCAATGACTCGTTAATCGCTATGCTGTAAAGCCATGTGAGCAATTTTGACTTGTTCTGGAAATTGTCCAGATTGCTCCATGCCTTTAAAAAAGTGTTCTGAAGCACATCGTTGGCATCCTCATGAGTGAGCACAATATACCTTATCTTCCAATAAAGCCGCTCGCTATACGTCCTGACTATTAAGTCAAACGCCTTACGCTTGGTCTTCTCGGAAGCCAACAATTCGTATATTTTCTCTTCGTTTGAATTCATGCAAGAGAAAAACTACAGTGAAAAATACTTAAATGATTTATTGCTTGATGGAAATCTTTCTTACCGTATTTCCAACTTTGACGATATAACAGCCTCTGGAAAGGTTCAAGTCGTAATAGCGGTCGGCACTATCCACCTTTATGCTCATCACACATACACCCGTGACATTATAAATATACAATGTCTGTCCATTCGCACCCGTAACATGCAATTTGGAAGCATTGACAGAAATCATTATCTCCTGATATTCGTTGTCAATTATCTCTATTGCAGCCTCCGCACGACTTATTGTAGGAACAACAAACAATGCTGCAAGGGCGAATGATATTATGAGCAATTTTCTTTTCATCAGTGTATATTTTCCGCAAAGATACTTCTTTTTTTGATACGACAAAAATAAATCGAACATTTTTCTGATTTTTTTTTGAAATGAG
>JAJQAR010000345.1:2624-3282 GCA_021203705.1 Prevotella sp.
ACAAAGTTATTAGGACACGGCGTTGTACAGAAGCAGAATTTTGAACAATGTATCTTATTCTGTTTGAAGCGTCATGTTTCTAAACTGGACTTTTGGAAATATGTGTATTGTCACTGATATATGACCGAAGTCATATTAATGACAACAACTGATTGCCATTAGAATTCAATAGAAAATCTGAACTTACTAATTATTGATATAGTTTTGGGCTAACGATAAGATAGGGATGAAATCAACATCAAACCAAACATTTAAAATGAGTCTTATGGTGTCGGTCATTGACTGGTTGACATTCAATGTCGTGTTCCTGGCAGGCTCATCCATCTTTGATTTTCCATATCTCGACCGAGGGGACAATGGCATCTACAATGTCATCATGGCTAATGTATCTTATATTATAGCCCTGCAATTTGTAAATATCAGTCTTCACCACAGACACTTGCAACCAGCAAAGGTGCTTAGCAACACATCACGTACTTCCACGATATTCATTGTGCTTTATGCAGCCCTTCTCGGTATGTCGCATGTCGCAGTACCAGGATTTCTAAGTTCCATTGTCATCCTGCTGATTGTTTTTCTATTCACTACAATAGAACGGCTTATCGTAAGAAGCTACCTGTTACATAAAAAGACATCCAAATCACACAATGTAAATACC
>JAJQAR010000351.1 GCA_021203705.1 Prevotella sp.
TTTATATTTTCGACAGGAATAATAGCGTAAATGACAAAACCGAGAGGAATTCTCAAGGGAAATTTGATAAAATCGATAGGAATATCAAGCACTTTTTTGATATTTTCCATAGGAATAATAGCCAAGATGATAAAATCGAGAGGAACAATCAAGCCGTTTACTCTAAATACAATTTGTATATACGAAAAAAATAGACTACCTTTGCACATCTAAATTTGTAATAAACACTTATAGAAATGAAAGCATTTGTTTTTCCCGGACAGGGAGCACAGTTTGTTGGTATGGGCAAGGATCTATACGATAACAATCCTTTAGCAAAGGAACTTTTTGAAAAAGCCAACGATATTCTCGGTTACAAGATTACCGACATCATGTTCAACGGAACAGATGAGGAATTGAAACAGACTAAGGTTACACAACCTGCCGTATTCCTCCATAGTGTTATCACAGCTCTCTGCATGGGTGATGATTTCGCTCCTTCAATGGTTGCCGGGCACTCTCTCGGTGAGTTCTCCGCTTTGGTGGCTGCAGGTGCATTGAGTTTCGAGGACGGTTTGAAACTCGTTTATGCTCGTGCAATGGCTATGCAGAAGGCTTGCGAGGCTGCTCCTTCCACAATGGCTGCAATCATCGGTTTGCCAGATGAGAAAGTTGCTGAAATATGTGCTGAGGTCAACAAAGATGGTCATGTATGTGTTCCTGCAAATTACAACTGTCCTGGTCAGCTCGTAATAAGCGGTAATATCGAGGCTATCAATGAAGTTTGCGAGAAACTTAAAGCTGCTGGCGCAAAGCGTGCCCTGCCTTTGAAAGTAGGTGGTGCATTCCACTCTCCACTTATGCAACCTGCAAAGGATGAACTGCAAGCTGCTATCGAGGCAACATCTTTCAATACTCCTAAGTGCCCTATTTACCAGAATGTTGACGGTAAGGCTCACACACAACCTGACGATATCAAGGCAAACCTTATAGCTCAACTTACAAGTGCTGTCAAATGGACTACTTGTGTTCAGAGTATGATTGCTGATGGTGCCGATGACTTCACGGAATGTGGACCAGGCAAGGCTCTGCAAGGCATGATTAGCCGCATTGACAAAACCGTCGCCATTCACGGTATTCAATAACCCTACCCTATGAAATCCAATAAAATAATCCTTTACCAGATATTCACACGACTATTTGGCAATGCTAACTTGACCTGCAAGGAAAATGGTTCGCTTGCTGAAAATGGTTGCGGAAAAATGAGTTTCTTCGACGCTTCGGTATTGCGCAGAATAAAGAAACTCGGTGTTACTCACATTTGGTACACTGGTATCATACGACATGCGTCACGTACTGACTACTCCTCATACGGCATTCCTCGCCAGCATCCTGCAGTGGTTAAAGGCAATGCCGGCTCTCCTTACGCCATTACTGATTACTATGACATCGACCCTGATTTGGCTGATGATGTTGATAACAGAATGGCGGAGTTTGAGGCTCTCGTTGAGCGTACTCACAAGGCTGGTATGAAAGTGATAATCGACTTTGTCCCCAATCATGTTGCACGGCAATACAAATCGATCGCAAAACCAGCCAATACGAAAGATTTAGGCGAGAATGATGATACAGGAATGGGATTTTCCCCTCAAAACAATTTCTATTATTGTACCAATGCCACGTTTGAGCCGTATATCAACCTGTTTCATGGTGAGGAACTGCCCTATTATGAGTTTCCAGCAAAGGCAACGGGAAATGACAATTTTGACAACCGTCCGGGAATGAACGACTGGTACGAGACGGTAAAATTGAATTATGGTGTTGACTATTGCGATGCTGGCGGTCGCTCTTATCATTTCATTCCCACCCCTGACACATGGAACAAGATGGCCGACATCCTGCTCTATTGGGCTGGCAAGGACATTGACGGCTTCCGTTGCGATATGGCGGAGATGGTACCCGTTGAATTCTGGCGTTGGGCTGTCAATAAGGTGAAAGCTGCCCACCCTGAAATATTGTTCATCGGTGAGGTGTATAACCCATCCCTTTACCGCAGTTTTGTGGATGTCGGTTTCAACTATCTTTATGACAAGGTGGGCATGTATGATTGTCTGTTCAGCGTGATGCGTGGAGATCGCCCAGCTTCTGAAATTACTTATCAGTGGCAGGCTGTCGATGACATCCACGACAGGATGCTCTATTTCCTCGAAAATCATGATGAACTGCGCATTGCGAGTGATTTCTTCGCTGGCAATGCTGCAAAAGGTATTCCTGCCACGATTGTCTCTGCTCTTATGAACAAAAATCCGTTCATGCTCTACGCTGGTCAGGAGTTCGGTGAGCGTGGCATGGACAAGGAGGGATTTAGCGGGCTTGACGGTCGTACTACAATTTTCGACTACTGGACTGTCTCATCACTATATCATGGTTATATCAACCGCAAAAAACTTACAGATGATGAAAAGTTACTCGAGAAGAAATATCTCAGCATATTAAGTGTGGCAAGTAAGGAAAAGGCGATTTCTAACGGTGATTTCTTTGATTTGATGTACGTGAATGGCAACAGCGACAGTTTCAACCCTCATCGCCAGTATGCTTTCCTACGTAAATACCTTAACGAGGTAATCCTTGCCGTGGCGAACTTCACTGACGAGAATGTCGATTGTGGCGTATTCATTCCCAAGCATGCCTTCGAATGTCTGCAAATTCCTGAAAAGGATGTAATTGCGAATGACTTGCTGACAGATGAGACTTTACCTATACCGTTAAAGATAGACGGCAAGATATTTATGACTCTCCCTGCAAATGGCGGAAGGGTCTATAAGTTTAAGCTTTAATAAGTTTTCGTTGATTTTTGGCAGTGTCATGAAGCGTAACGCTTTGTGGCACTGTTTTTATGACCTTACAAGAAAACCGAATAGTCTTCGTTTTTCAATAATGATTCTATGTCAACCTGTTTGTTTTTTGACATGTATTTCTCTATTAAGTCTATGTAGGAGGATTTGAAAAAGTCATTATCCAACGCCATGTTACACACCCACAGTATCTTACTGAAATGTATGTCCCTGTCCTGCTGCGAACTGGCTTCAAAATCTTTCATGGGATAAAGACTCAACAAATAGAAATTCAGACAGTCGGGCACTATGTTCTCGCGCGACATCGTTTGCAATTGTGACTCCGAATAATTGTATTTCTTATATAACTCGTAATCCTTACCCAAATACTTATCTAAGGAAATTCCTATTGTCTGGTCGCCAACCACGATACTCTGGTCAAGAGCTGTTATC
>JAJQAR010000058.1 GCA_021203705.1 Prevotella sp.
TGTAAGTATCTGTATTGCTAAATAATAAACGAACTATAGGGCTTATTTAATATAAGCGATATTTATTTACTAATCCTACCTTTCTCTTAGTATGAGGTATCAGAATAAGAGAAAGGTAGGTTAATGTTTTAAAAATACTCTCTATAAAATTATGAGGAAAACTTTACTATTTTTATTTCTTACGTCGGTGATGTCGGTATTCGCTCAGTACACTGGCAATGGTTATTATCGTGTGCAGAATGTGCAGACAGGGCGTTATATTGTACTTTTAGATGACTATGGAAAAATAAATTATACCACAACAGATGCAGATTTGAATGCTATTCGTACATTCAAAGGTTATGAGACTGTTGTTTCCAATCCTGGTTCCATAATTTATGCTGAGCAGCAGGGAACGGACAATGCGTATAGGTTGTATTCTCAGGGGACAGATACCTATAGCATAGTAGGTGTATATCTTAAACTCCTTGAAAATAGTGATGGTACATACAAGGCATACGCAACGTACAGTGGCGCTACAAAATACTTGGCAGACGAAGATGGAGATTATGATCAAGGTTATCTGCTGACAAATGGCAGCCGTGATCCTTCGAATTATATTTCCAATTGGAATATAATTCCAGTGAGGGTTTCTGACGAGAGCAATTATTTCGGTTTGACACCGGAATACACCGTAGGCGACAGCTATTATCTTACATTTTATGCCGCATTCCCATTCAGTTTCGCATCGGAGGGGATGACTGCCTATTATGTCAGTAAGGTGGTTACTGCAAATGATGGCTTTGGAATGGCTGTATGGCAGGAAATAACAGATGAGATGAAACCCTCTGCGACGCCGATGATAGTAAAGTGTTCTTCTACTGAACCAGCAAACAACAAGCTGAACTTGCTTTCGTCGTCTTCCACCACAGTTTCAGGGAATAATTTAGCAGGAGTTTATTTTTGCAATGAAGATGAAGGCAATCACCGGGATGTGGTGCAATATAACGCTACAACAATGCGCATACTTGGTCTTACATCAAGCGGAGAATTAGGTTTTGTTTCTCTTCCTAACGATTCAGTATATTACATTCCTGCCAATACTGCATATCTTAAAGTGCCGGAAGAACCAGGTAAAGTTGCGGCAAGTGAGTTTCAGCTCGTAACGGAAGAAGAGTATGAGGAACTGTTGCGGCAGCATTCAAATGCAGGAATAGAAATAGAGGAGGTTGTCAAGGATGACACCAGCAACAATAACAATGTGTCGGGTGTATATACTTTGACAGGTATAAAAGTATGTGAGGGCAACGCATTACCTGAAAGTATTGCATCTGGAATTTATATAGTAGGTGGCAAGAAAGTTGTTGTACGTTAGAATATTCTCCACGAAAAACGTACATTAATAACGGGATAAACCTTGAATTTGGAGATTACGTCAACGTAGTCTCCAACTTTTCCTCTTATATTAACTACATCCTTTGCCAAGTTGGTGCCATCATGTGTGATTATCTCTGGTGTGCCGCCCCAGAACATCGCACCGCAGTCGAAGGAGACCATAAACTTATCTTCTTTGGGAATTAACCTGCCACCATAGCCGAAACCTACGTAAGGCTTGAAACTGTTCGCTCTTATCTTCGCTTTCACCATACTGTTATCACCGGGAACCATGAAATAAGGTGTTCCATCGGAATAGTCACCCATGTGTATTCCCATCCTACCGTATTCCAAAATCTTATCCTCATAATCAGGGTCTAAATAATAATCACCTATTATAGGTTCGTAATTTACGATTTTGTCATAGATATTATTGTAGATACTGACAGCCAAAAGCGAAGGCATGTCAGCAGTGGTGTTGTAGGCTTTTGCTATCTTTGAAGGGCCGAGATAGAAACCTCCCGTAAAATGCCAATGTTTGTTGTGGAACGGGAATACATCGACTAAAAGATTGAAGTTATAGAATGTGGGAATACCAATCATGTCAATGGTCTTGTCAACACGATAGCCTGTAAAGCTTTCTAATTTATCTATCATGTTGTCTAAATTTGTGGTTACCCAGTTGCCATCTTCATCGAACCTTCCGCTTTCAATGCCGAAGTGCATTTTAGTGGAGATATGAGGCATGAAAGAGAAGCCAGCCCTGATCTGTACCTCCTTGCAAATGGGCGTGGCAATGTCAATACCCAAACCGGTAGTTCCCGCCGTGATAGATAAATCAAGATGCCTGAAAGCTTTCACGGTAGTTTTATTATCGGTATTACTGTCGGTATTGATGTCGGTATTACCTTCAATTTGTGCAAATGCCGCTAATGGTAAAATACACGCGAAAGCGGCAATCACACATTTTTTATTTATGTTCATAGTTATATTTTAAGATCAAAATTGCCACCAGTGGTGCTTTTTCTTTCTTCTTTCATCATGATATGACATGTCCCCCCTGCGTTCTCTGTATATATCATAATGTGTCTTATGTTCACTTATCATCCTATAGATAGTGCCCCAGTCAGGAAGCCCTCCGACATTGCAGTCGTCAATGAATACTTCCGCCTTAATTTTTCTTGAGAAGTATTTGTTGCTTGAAGAGCCATTCTCTTCAGGATAATCCTTGTTCACCGCATAAAACTCAACGCCACGGTCTTTGCACCATTGCACAGCCTCATCCAACAGTTTTCCTTCACGTACGGTCCAAAGGATAATCTTATGATGGTCGGCAATAAGTTTCTTGATAGTATCCGTGGCAAAAGGAATTTCTTCTCCTATTTCCGGATACTTATGCTCAACGATTGTTCCGTCAAAGTCTAATGCTATTGTCATGTTGATAATTTGATGTTTATAAAAGTAAGAGAATGTTTTAAATTAAAGACAAATCAGCGTTTAATGGAAGTGTCATTCTTATTGGCATAATGGCTGGTGGAGTAATTGCCATAGTTGCCGTAATTACCATATCTTCCGTATTTGCCATACTTACCATAATAACCATATCGGCTATATTTGCCATACTTACCGTAGCCATAGTAATAGCCGTATTTCTTCATTGACAGGTCAATACCGTTGATGGCAATACACATATTAGGCAATTTCTTCTCTTCTGCCAACGAGTTTATCATACCGAAGTTTACTTTCGGAGTGAAGTCGGCGCGGCACATGTAAACCGTGATGTTTGCACTCTTTCCAATCTGCAGTGTATCGGTAACAAGACCTACAGGCGCACTATCGATAAGAACATAGTCGTAATGTTCTTTCAGAAGTCCAATCACCTTTTCCAGCGACGGGCGTGAAACGAGTTCCGCAGGGTTAGGAGGTATAGGACCGGCCATAAGCAGGTCGAGGTTGGCGTTTATTCCAGAGGGCAGAACCTGTGATTTCACTTTTTCCCATTCAGGGTCATCATGAGTGAGGAGTACCGTTATACCGTTATGGTGATTGTTTATGTCAAACAGCTCTGCCAATCGAGGTTTACGTATGTCGAGACCAACCAGAATCACTTTCTTACCCAATAAAGCGAAACTTACTGCGAGATTGGCTGCCGTAAAAGTCTTTCCCTCACCCGATGTGGAGGATGTGAACAATATCACATTCTCTTTATCCTTAAGCATGAACTGGATGTTGGTACGCATAGAGCGGAATATTTCCTCCATTTGGTTGTTCTCGTTCTCATGTACGACGATGTCAGCCTTTGTCTTGGCAGTCTCGCTTGCCGTAACAATATCAGCGATAATCGGAAGTTGCGTGAGGTTAGCCACATCGTCATGGCCTTCTATCCTATAACGGAAGAAATTGATGATGTAGATACAGCCTGCAGGTATTGCAAAGCCCAACACGAATGCTATGAGTAGTATTATGCTACCTTTAGGACTTACCTTACCATCAAATTTCGGGTTTTCAATGAGCTTACCTTTGTCAGCAGTAGCCGCCAAAGAGATAGAGTTTTCCTCACGTTTCTGCAAGAGCATAAGGTAAAGCCCGGATTTAACTTCCTGCTGTCTGCCGATTTGCGTAAGAATTCTTTCCTGTTGAGGAACTCTTGTCACATCGCTGCTGTATTGTTTCAATTGTCTGTTGATAGCATCCCGTTGTATCTCGAGGTTTTTCTTTGCTTGCTGTAAAGCCTGTTGTATGCTGGCCTGCATGTTATCAAGCTGTGAAGTGAGCTCTGTTACAACAGGGCTGTTTTCAGAAGCGGTGTTGAGCAGTCTGTTTCGTTCAAGTGCAATCTTGTTGTATTCGTTGATAAGAGAAGTTGAGGATTCGTCTTTCAATCCTACATTAGAAGGTAGAACCTGGTGTTTGTTACCAGGGCGGTTGGCGAATTGGATCAAACTGGCGATGAGAGACAGTTGCGTCTCTGCTTCGGTCAATTTTTGTTCGTATGTTGATGTATTTGCCGAAGCGGTGGAGGCATTAAGTTGCAGTTCCATCAAGTTGTTCTGTCTCTTATATTTTTCCAATTCATCATCGGTACTTCCGAGTTCGATATTGATTTTCTCCAAACGGTCGTTTATAAACTGTTCTGTACTTATTGCCAATTCATTCTTGTCGTTGTTAGCCTGTCGGTTATAGCATACCACCAGTTGGCGCATGTAGTCCATACCACGAGTAATGCTCTGGTTCTTGAATTCAATGTTGAATACTGAAGAAGTCTTTGATGTCTGTTCAACGGTGAGGTTTTGCACATAATCATAGGAAGCGATACGTGGAGAATTGATGTCAACGATAAGCGTCTCACCTTCTTCCAGTTTATAGTCGCCGTTATTCGTCAGGAATATTTTTCCCACCTTTGTGTTTATAGTGGAAGGAATACTTTTTATCTTCTGCTCGAAGTCGTATGGGCCTGATGATGTTAACTCGTTTATGGATATGTAATAAGAGCCACTTATTTCGTAACCATCTTTCTTGCGGGTTATCTCCAATGTTATAGGGGCATTCAGTTTGTCAAGATGTTCGTTGTCCATATCCACATTGATAGGATTTTCCTTATAGACAAGGGTTTTCTTGATAGGTCCCCTCATATAGTAGTTTACGTAAATCTTGAGATCACGCACTGCCTCTTCAGCTATGGTAGAGGAAGTGAGGATTTCCTTCTCGTTCTCCGTACCATAACTATTGCTTATTATACCGAGGTTTTGCATGCTTTCAAGCGTCTGCAACATCCCGCTGCCACTCTTCTTGTTGTTGTCATCCTTAATGAGAAGTTTTGCCGTCATGTTGTAAACAGGCGTCTTGTACCGAATGTACAGGAAACCGATGCAAAGGCAAATGAGCACAGACAGGAGAAACCATTTCCAATTCAGGATGAATGCAGTATAGATAGTTTCAAAACTGAAGGAGGATGTTTCTGTCTCTTTCGTCTCTTGATATTTCTGATTGTTTTCTATTTCACTCATTGCTTTATAGATTTTCTTTAAGTTGTCAATTTAATTTTTTGTGTCTATCAGTTCCATAAGGTATTTGCCATAATCGTTTTTCAACATAGGCGCAGCCGTTTCTATCAGTTTTTCAGAATCGATCCAGCCTTGTTTGTAAGCAATTTCCTCAAGACATGCTATTTTAAGACCTTGTCGTTTTTCGATTACCTCTATGAAAGTAGAAGCCTCACTTAGGCTGTCGTGAGTTCCCGTGTCAAGCCAGGCGAAACCCCGTTGAAGAGTCTTTACTTTCAGTGTACCCAGTTTGAGGTATTCCTGGTTGACAGTGGTTATTTCCAATTCACCCCTTGCACTTGGCTTGATATTCTTTGCTATGTCCACCACGCTGTTAGGATAGAAATAGAGGCCTACAACGGCGTAATTGCTTTTTGGCTTAGCGGGTTTTTCCTCGATGCTCAGGCAGTTGCCCTTATCGTCAAATTCCGCGACGCCATATCTCTCCGGGTCATTGACATAATATCCAAACACGGTAGCTTTATTATCTTTTTCAGCATTTTTTACGCTGTCGTTCAGCAGTGTGGTAAATCCCGCACCATGGAAGATATTATCACCCAACACTAAGCATACACAGTCGTTCCCGATAAAATCTTCACCGATAATGAATGCCTGTGCCAGTCCGTCTGGTGAGGGCTGTTCAGCATATTCAAACCTCATACCTAAGTTTGAGCCGTCCCCAAGAAGTCTTTTAAATCCTGGCAGGTCGTAAGGAGTGGATATGATAAGAATATCTTTAATACCTGCGAGCATAAGTACGGAAATGGGGTAATATATCATTGGCTTATCAAAAATAGGTATTAACTGTTTGCTAATACCTTTGGTGATGGGATAAAGACGGGTTCCAGAACCACCAGCCAATACAATTCCTTTCATGTTATTTATATGTTTTTAAACCATTTATATTAGAGTGTTACGGAGAGCACTCTTTTATAACGTTCTAATGATTATTATTTCATTGTAGAATGATACACAATGCTTTGCAAAGGTATGAAAAAAGTGGATAATAATCAAATTTTATTTTGCTTTTTGACGCATTTGATGTAATTTTGCAATCACCATTTTATTAAACAGGGCCAAACACCCATTAATATTATTTAGCTTATGGGATTTTTCAACAAACTATTTGGAAAGAAAAGCGAAAAGAAAGCAGGTGGGATGGAAGACTATATGACGCTTGTGCGTGTATATCTGCAAGCAGCGATAGCGGAGAATGCGAATATAACAAATCTTGCGATGTTGCCCGATTTGCGCATGTTCAAGGCTACGTTGCATGTTCCTACGGTGAACAACAAACTTGGAGTAGGCGAGAAGAAGCATTGCAAGAAGATGCTTCAGGATTTGTATAATACAAATGAAGGGTTTTTCAAGGAGTTGGATCAGAGTATCCGGAAGAATTGCCGTAAGATGCAGGATGTACAGATATATTTCGTACAGTTCCAGAATTTCACGCAAGACCTTATGATGCTCATGGGTAACCTGATGAAATTCAAGTTGCGCATGCCGTCGTTTATGAAGAAGGCGATATACACGATGACGGAAAAGACCGTTTCGGACATATTCAACAAGAATGACTTCAAGGATGCGGGAGTGATGAAAACTGTAGTGGCGATCCGCAGTTATGACAAGCGTTTGGGGTTCAGTGAGAAATGGGTAACCGACTTTGTATACCACGTAGTGATGTTGGCAAAGAAAGAGCCGAAGCCAAAGGAGGACAAGTCCTCCAAGGATAAATGATTGACACATCAGCCTTTCAAGGAAAGACGGCAGCCTATTATACATTAGGGTGCAAGTTGAATTTTTCAGAGACATCCACTTTCGGACGTTTGCTTCAGGACATGGGTGTACGGACAGCCTGTAAAGGAGAGGTTGCCGATATATGTATAATAAACACCTGTTCTGTGACGGAAGTGGCTGACCATAAATGCCGACAGGCAATACACCGTATGGTGCGAGAAAATCCGGGTGCATTTGTTGTTGTAACAGGCTGTTATGCACAACTAAAGCCTGAGACTGTGAGCGATATTGAGGGAGTAGACCTCGTATTGGGAGCTAACGAGAAGGCGGATCTTATACAATACCTTTCAGAGGCGTGGAGTGGGGGAAAGCCGGAAAACAGACAGCCAGAATGCCATACGGAGAAGACAAAGGATATAAGGACTTTTGCGCCAAGTTGTTCGCGAGGCAATCGTACACGTTATTTTCTTAAGGTTCAAGACGGTTGTGATTATTTCTGTACTTATTGCACCATTCCATACGCCCGTGGTTTCAGCCGTAATCCTACGATAGATTCGTTGGTGAAGCAGGCAGAGAGTGCCGCAGTGGAGGGCGGTAAGGAAATTGTTCTCACGGGAGTTAACATCGGAGACTTCGGGAAAACCACGGGAGAGAAGTTTCTCGACTTGGTAAAGGCTCTGGATATGGTGAGTGGGATATGTAGATACCGTATAAGCAGTATAGAGCCAGACTTGCTCGATGATGAACTTATAAGCTATTGTTCGCAGAGCAGAGCATTCATGCCACACTTTCATATTCCGTTACAGAGCGGGTCGGATGAGGTGCTGAAACTTATGCACCGTCGTTATGACACATCCCTTTTTACACATAAGGTAAAGTTGATCAAGGTTTTGATGCCAGAAGCGTTTATCGGTGTTGATGTTATGGTAGGTACACGTGGAGAACGACAGGAATATTTCGAAGATACTTACAAGTTTTTGGAGACTCTTGACATTTCGCAACTTCATGTATTTCCATATTCAGAACGTCCAGGAACGCAGGCGTTGAAAATACCATATATAGTTTCAGATAAAGATAAGAAGTTACGTAGTGAGCGACTGCTTGATTTATCGGACAAGAAGACACACGCATTTTATGAGCATTTCATTGGGACGGAAGCGGAAGTGTTGTTTGAGAAAGCAGTGCGTGGAAAGGCGATGCACGGTTTCACAAAAAACTATATACGTGTGGAACTGCCACCGTCACCCGATAACGACAAGTTTGACAATCAAATCGTAAAAGTGCGTCTTGGAGGCTTTAATTATGATAAGACGGCGTTAAAAGCGATATTGTAATGGATAAGGTTGCGATAGTGATACTCAATTGGAATGGCGTTGACATGATGTCACGTTTTCTTCCTACCGTAATGGCATGTTCACGGGAGGATGCTGTGGTGTATGTGGCAGACAATGCCTCGACGGATAATTCTGTGGAATTTCTGAAAACTCAATATCCCGACATAAGTCTTATAATTCTTGATAAGAACTACGGTTTTGCAGATGGATATAACAGGGCATTAAGGCAGATAGAGGCAGAGTATTACGTATTGCTCAATTCGGATGTTGAAGTAACGGGGGGGTGGGTGAGAATGATGACCGACTTTATGGACAATCATCCCGAAGTGGCAGCTTGTCAACCGAAGTTGTTATCAGAAGCCAACAAGAAAGCCTTTGAATATGCGGGAGCCTGTGGCGGTTTTATCGACCGTTACGGTTATCCTTTCTGTCGTGGCAGAATTCTCGACACTGTTGAGAATGACGAGGGGCAGTATGACAATGCCGCAGAGATACACTGGTCGACGGGAGCCTGCATGATGATAAGGTCAGAAGATTATTGGAGAGCAGGAGGTTTTGACGCACGTTTTTTCGCACATTGTGAAGAAATAGATTTATGTTGGCGTTTGCGCATTATGGGACGAAAGATATATTGTGTTCCAAGCAGTAGGGTGTTTCATGTCGGAGGTGGCACATTACCAAAGGGCAGTCCGATGAAGACGTTTTTGAATTTCCGTAACAACCTGACGATGCTTTACAAGAATCTGCCAGATGTAGAGTTGAAGCGTGTTATGAGAATGCGTCTGTTTTTGGATTATGTAGCTGCATTCCAGACGCTCGTCAAGGGTAATACAGGAGATTACAAGGCGATTATAAAGGGGCGTAGGGAGTTCAGG
>JAJQAR010000257.1 GCA_021203705.1 Prevotella sp.
GAATGAAAAGGATTATTAAACCTTTCGTCATAATATTTTCGACAATTGTTTTAATGGCTTCGTGCTTGAATAGTGACAATTATAATATTACTTACTATGCAGACACAGCCATTACTTCATTCTCCTTAGGTACGCTCAACAGATACCTCACCACCACTTCCTCAACTGGTGAGGATAGTACATATTCAGTTACCGTTACGGGAAGCAACTACAAGTTCTATATCGACCAGTTGGCACAGGAGATTTACAACCCCGATTCATTGCCGGTAGGCACTGACGTGGAGCATGTGATCTGTACTGTAGGCAGCAAGAATGCCGGCACCATAATAATAAAAAATATCGATAGCGACACGCTCAACTATTACAGCAGTACCGATTCTATCGATTTCACCACGCCCCGTGAGTTCAGGGTGTATGCCCTCGATGGCATGGCATACCGCAAATACACCGTCCGTGTCAACGTGCATTATGAATATGCCGACACGTTCTTGTGGAATCCTGCCGGTACGTGCGATATGTTTCAAGGGCTTACAGGCATGAGGGCTGTCGAGTATGGCGGCAACATGTTGGTATTCGGTTCAGACGGTGCCGCGACATACGTTTATTCAACTGCCACTGAGGGTACGCCTTCGTGGGCGCAGCTTGCGGAGAATATCAGTTTGGATGTCGATGCCTACAAGAGTGTCATGGTGTATGATGGTATGTTGTGGACTCTCAACGGTAGTGATTTAATAACATCTTCTGATGGGCAGCAGTGGTCTGTTGTATCTTCACTCAACGGCAGTGACATCGCTGATGATATCTCTATATTGGCAGGTGCAGGCTCTGAGAAAATATATGCTATCACCTCAAACGGCGGTATCGTAAGCTCGGCTGACTATGGCTCATCATGGCAAGAGGAGGCTATCCTTGACGATGCCGACAAACTTCCTACGCAGGACATCAGTTTTGCCTGTCTCAATGTAAATTCCAACGACAACACAGAGAGAATGGTGATTGTAGGTAACCGTGATATAAACGCATACGCGGAGGATTCTGTCGCCATGGTGTGGAACAGGATTGAGGAGTATGACGAAGGCACGGAGGAACATTCGTGGTTTTTGTGCAATGAGAAAAACAAGTATGAGTTACCACGTCTTACCAATCTGCAGATGCAGAAATATGGATATGTGCTGCTTGCTATGGGCGGTGAAGGACTGGGTACAAGCTCTGCCAAGGCTTTCTCCAAACTTTATACAAGTGGCGACAATGGTCTGACATGGCAGAACTATACCAGTTATACCTTACCCGAAGACGAGAGCTTCGGCAACAACGGCAGTAACGTGTTCACATTCGCTGTTGACAGCGACAACTATCTTTGGATAATATTTGGTGGAACAGGACAGGTGTGGCGGGGAAGGCTCACGCAGATGGGGTGGGCTGACAACCAGATATCATTTACTAAATAATGTGTAATGATCAAAACCAAGTTCCACGTGATGAGAATTTATCTGCTCGCTGTTCTGATATTCGTTTTTTCATCCGTAGTCTGTGCGCAGGATGACAACGAGTATAAGATGGAAATAGGCGTAGGGGCTGGTTTGATAAGTTATGAGGGAGATTTCAATGGGAGTATCCTGAAAGATATGCAGCCCATGGCTTCCATATTGCTTAGGCGTGACTTCAACCCGTATATGGGTTTGAAATTCGACCTCTCCTACGGGCAGTTGAAAGGCAGTTCCGCAGATGTGAAGACATATTATCCAGAACTTAACGACAACCCGATAGAGTTCAACAAGACTCTGTTCGACCTGTCGGTAACATACGAATATAACTTCTGGCCCTACGGCACGGGAAAGGAGTACAGGGGAGCGAAAAGGCTCACACCATTCATTTTCCTCGGTCTTGGTATGACTCTCGCCACGGGGGATGATGCCACGGCGTTCACGGCTAACCTGCCGCTCGGTGTTGGTGTCAAATACAAGATTGGTTCGAGACTGAATCTCGGTGTGGAGTGGGGGATACATTTCTCTCTGAGCGACAAGCTCGATGGTGTGAAGGATCCGTACACGATAGAGAGTTCGGGTATCTTCAAGAATACCGACAGCTATTCGATGCTGAGGATTACGCTTACTTACAGTTTCCTGCCTAAATGTGTAGTTTGTAATAAATATGACTGATATAAAACTTGACATGACGCGTATACCACGGCACATCGCCATTATCATGGACGGCAATGGGCGGTGGGCTACACAACGTAACCAGCCCCGCACATACGGTCACCAGGCTGGCGTGGATACATTGCGCAAGATAGCATCGGAGAGCGCCCGTCTCGGCGTGAAGTTCCTTACCATGTACACGTTCTCCACGGAGAACTGGAACCGCCCTTCCGAAGAGGTGGCAGCCCTTATGGGACTTGTGCTCACATCTCTGGAGGAGGAGATATTCATGAAAAACGATATCCGCTTCTGTGTGATTGGCGACATGGACCGTCTTCCGAAAGATGTAAGGGCGAAACTTGAGGAGACAATAGAGCATACGAAAAACAATAAAAGGATGATATTAGTGGCAGCGTTGAGTTACTCATCAAAATGGGAACTCACGCGTGCTGTAAGAGAAATAGCCGAAGAGGTGAAAAGCGGTAAGCTAAAGGCGGAGGACATTGATGAGGAGACGATAAACAATCATCTGCTTACCAACTATATGCCTGATCCTGACTTGTTGATACGCACAGGCGGTGAACTGCGTATCTCCAATTACCTTCTCTGGCAAATAGCTTATTCGGAACTTTATTTTTGTGACACTTATTGGCCTGACTTCGATGAGGAATGTCTGCATTTAGCTATCGCCAACTACCAGAACAGGCAGAGACGTTTCGGAAAGACAGAGGCGCAAGTGGAGAACAATGATTAATACAAGCAACACTACGCAAGATGAACAGATTAAAAGTTGGATTGACGTTTCTTTTTCTAATGTTTCTTGGCTTTAACGCCAAGGCACAGGAGAAAATCGTCAACCCAGACATCTCATACGCCGGTAATCCACGCTCGTGCGTTATCGGCGGTATCGCCGTCTCGGGTGTCGAGGGATATGAGGACTATATGCTGACAGGTATCTCAGGGCTCTCTGTAGGACAGGAGATCGACGTGCCGGGTTCTGACCTGACAGATGCGATAAAACGCTACTGGAAGCATGGGCTGTTCTCTAAAGCACAGGTGGTGGCAGACTCTCTTGTTGGTAATAAAATATATCTGCATTTCTACCTCGCCCTACGTCCCCGTGTGTCGGCAATCAACTATTCGGGCGTGAAAAAGTCGGAGCGTGAGGATTTGGAGACGAAACTCGGTCTGCTTAAAGGCAGTCAGATTACGCCTAACATGCTCGACAGGGCCAAACTATTGGCGAAGAATTATTTTGACGACAAGGGCTACAAGAATGCAGAGATAGACATTGTGCAGCATGATGATGTGTCAAACAAAAACCAAGTCATCCTTGATATCAACATAGACAAGAAAGAGAAAATAAAAGTCAGGCAGATTATCTTAGAAGGTAATGAGAAACTGACTGATTCAAAGATAAAAGGTAGTCTGTTCAAAAAAGGAGCGTTGTCGAAGACGCATGAATCAGGGAAGTTATCCTCGCTGTTCAAGGCTAAGAAATATACCCCTGAGCGTTACAAGGAGGATAAGCAGAATGTAATCAACAAATACAATGAGTATGGTTACCGTGATGCGGTGATTGTTGAGGATAGCGTGTGGAATGTTGACGACAAGCATGTGAGTATCTACATGAAGATTGACGAGGGTATTAAATATTATGTGCGCAACATAACGTGGGTGGGTAACACCATCTTTACCACTGATTACCTCAGTCGTGTGCTTGGTATGCAGAAGGGCGATGTATATAATCAGAAACTGATGAACAAGCGTCTCTCGGAGGATGAGGATGCCGTGGGCAACAATTATTGGAACAATGGCTATATCTTCTATAATCTGCAACCTACAGAGGTGAATATCGTGGGCGACTCTATTGATCTTGAGATGAGAATTTTCGAGGGGCAACAAGCGCATATCAGTAATGTGAAGATTACGGGTAACACCCGTGTATATGAGAATGTGATACGACGTGAGTTGAGAACGAAGCCTGGCGACCTGTTCTCTAAGGAGTCGTTGCAACGTTCCGCCCGTGAAATCGGCTCTATGGGGCATTTCGATGAGACGCAGATCAATCCTGACATTCAACCGAAATATGAGGAAGGTACAGTGGACATCAGTTGGGACCTCGTGCAGAAATCCAACGATCAGGTGGAGTTCTCACTTGGTTGGGGACAGACAGGTGTCATCGGACGTATCGGTTTGAAACTTAACAACTTCTCCATAGCTAATCTTTTCAACAAGAACAGGGAGCATCGTGGTATCATGCCTGTTGGTGATGGAGAGGTGCTTTCTATCGGTGCACAGACCAACGGTACTTATTATCAGGCGTATAACATAAGCTACTCTACCAACTGGTTTGGCGGCAAGCGACCTATACAGTTTACTGTCGGAGCTTATTTCTCAAAGCAGACCGATGTGTCGAGCAATTATTACAACAGCAGTTACATGAACAGCTATTATAATTATCTTTATGGTTATGGCAGCAGTTACAGTAATTACTATGAGAACTATTACGACCCTGACAAGTTTGTCAAGTTGGTGGGTGTCTCTCTCGGCTGGGGTAAGCGATTGCGCTGGCCTGACGACTATTTCCAACTCTCCCTTGAGTTGGCATACCAGCGTTATATGCTGAAAAACTGGCAGTATTTTATTGTTACAACGGGTAATTGTAACAACCTTAATTTAAGTCTCACGTTGTCGCGTACTTCTACTGATAACCAACTGTTCCCACGCCGTGGTTCGGAGTTCATGGCTTCCGTAACTATTACTCCGCCTTGGTCGTTGTTCTCGAAGAAGGATTACAAGAACCTCGCTACAAATTATCTCTCATCGACTTATGTTGATGAGCAACAGGAAAAATACCGCTGGATTGAGTATCATAAGTGGAAATTCCGCGCCAAGACTTATACAGCGCTCTCAAACGGTCAGAAGTGTTTCGTGCTCATGACACGTGTTGAGTTCGGTCTTCTCGGATCTTACAACAAGTACCTGAAGTCGCCTTTCGAGACATTCTACATGGGTGGTGATGGTATGAGCGGTTACTCTACAAGTTATGCTGAGGAGACAATAGGTCTAAGGGGCTACGACAACGGTAGTCTTACACCTTATGGCTATGAGGGCTATGCCTACGACAGGTTCACGTTGGAACTTCGTTATCCGTTCATGTTAGGTAACACCACAATATATGGTCTTACCTTTGTTGAGGCTGGTAATGCCTGGACTGAAACCAAGAAATTCAACCCGTTTGATATGAAGCGTTCCGCAGGTGTCGGTGTGCGTATCTATCTGCCTATGGTTGGTCTGATGGGTATCGACTGGGCATACGGTTTCGATAAGGTATTCGGCACAAGGGGTGGCAGCCAGTTCCACTTTATCCTCGGTCAGGAGTTCTAATCATTAAAAATAACAGATTATATTTATATGAAAAAACAGTTTGGAAAGATGATAGTAAAGGCGTTTAAGATTGTCGTGCTTCTTTGCGTGTTCTCTCTTGCGCCACTCTCGGCTAACGCCCAGAAGTTCGCCCTTGTCGATATGGAGTATATCCTCAAGAATATACCTGCTTACGAGCGTGCCAATGAGCAGTTGTTGCAAATTTCAAAGAAATGGCAGGCTGAGGTTGACGCTCTCAATACAGAGGCGCAGACTATGTACAAGAACTATCAGAATGAGGTGGTGTTCCTTTCTCAGGAACAGAAACAAGCGCGCCAGGAGGCGATAATGAACAAGGAGAAGGAGGCGAGCGACCTGAAAAAGAAATATTTCGGTCCAGAGGGTGAGCTGTACAAGAAGCGCACCAGTTTGATAACGCCTATCCAGGAGGAAATCTACAATGCCGTAAAGGATATTTCCGATTTGCATGGATATCAGCTTGTTTTGGACCGCGCTTCCGACTCTGGTATCATTTTCGGTTCACCTAAAATCGACATCAGTAACGAAGTTCTCTCAAAATTAGGTTATTCCAACTAATTTTATTACTTTTGCAACAAATAATATTATTTAAATAAAATTTCGATTAAAAGATGAAAAAGTTAGTTTTATTGTTGATGTTGTGCGCTCCGTTGGCTACGTTCGCACAGAAGTTTGGTCATGTCGATGCTGGTTCCATAATGCAGAGTCTTCCTGAATTTATAAAGGTAAGGGGTGAGCTTGAGGCCTTACAGAAAGAGTATGAGAACGACCTGAAAGCTATGCAGGATGAGATACAGCGCAAGGCTGAAGACTACGACAAGAACAAGAGTACCATGAACACCACCAAACAGGAGGAGACAGAGGCAGAGCTCAATGATATGTACCAGAAACTGCAACAGGCTTACAGTGACAATCAGCAGAATTTCCAGAAGGCTCAGCAGGAGAAGCTTCAGCCTATCAATGATAAGATAATGACTGCTATCAAGAATGTCGGTGTGGCAGGTGGATATGTATATATCATGGATATTTCTTCCGGTATTCCTTACATCAGCGAGACACTCAGCGTTGATGTCACCAACGACGTGAAGGCAGAAATGAACAAATTGAAATAACTGACAAACATATTTTTGCGCTGCTTTCTCCCCGAAGGCAGCGCATTCACTTTTTTATATATCACATAATGAAAAAACTTGCTCTCTTTTTCTTTATCTCTATATTGCCGCTTACGCTTAGTGCGCAGATGAGATTTGGCTATCTCAGTTATGGGGAGGCTATTAAGGCGATGCCTGAAAACGAGACTGTAAAAAAGAATATCGCTTATCTACATGAGCAATACGACGAGGAGACAAAGCGTGCGGAGGAGGATTTCAACCAGAAATATGAACTGTTCCTCGAAGGACAGACTACTTTCGCTCCTGTGATATTGAAAAAGAGACAGGCGGAACTGCAAGACCTTCTCAACCGCAGTATCGCATTTAAAAAAGAGGCTGACCGTTTGCTCAAACAGGCTGAGGAGGAACTATATGCTCCTTTGAAGACTAAGCTCGACTCTCTTTTGAGACAGATAGGTTATGAGAAAGGGTATGCCTTTATCCTCAATACTGATAACGACGGGTTGCCATTTGCCAACCCCGCCTTCGGTGAGGATATCACGGAACTCGTGAAAGAGGCTCTGAAAAAAGAGTAATTTTTTCTTATTAATAGATGTGCCATGTTACTGTCAGGTGAGCCAGGTGCTATCGGGGTATTCGATTCTGGATATGGGGGATTGACTATATTGCATGGAATGCGTGAGGTGTTGCCGCAATACGACTATCTATATCTTGGCGACAATGCGCGTGCTCCTTACGGCACTCGTTCTTTCGACGTTGTTTACCAGTTTACCCGTGAGGCGGTAACCCGACTGTTCACTATGGGTTGCCATCTTGTTATCATCGCCTGCAACACGGCATCGGCAAAGGCGTTGCGCACCATACAGCAGAAAGACCTGCCGAAATTAGACTCTAATAGGCGTGTCCTCGGCGTTATCCGTCCTACGGCGGAGTGTATCGGCACAATCTCCAAATCACGCCACGTTGGTATTGTTGCCACGGAGGGTACAATAAAGAGTGAGAGTTATGTTCTTGAAATACAAAAGTTACACCCTGATATCACTGTTACTGGTGAGGCTTGCCCTATGTGGGTCCCGCTTATAGAGAACAACGAGTACAACAATCCTGGTGCTGACTATTTCGTGAAAAAGAGCCTTGATAATCTTATGAGAAAAGACAAATTAATAGACTCGATTATCCTCGGTTGCACCCACTATCCTTTGCTTCTTGAGAAAATACGCAAATATACCCCAAAAGGTGTAACGGTAATTCCGCAGGGCAAGTACGTTGCAAACAGCTTGAAGGACTATCTTTTCCGTCATCCTGAAATGGAATTGAAATGCACCAAAAACGCCACCTGCCGCTATCTCACCACAGAAAGCCCAGACAAATTCCGTGAATCCGCCAACTTCTTCCTCCACGATAGAATTGAGGCGGAAAGGATTACGTTGGGATAAAAGCTGCTTTTACCCACATTCACCCTCTTTTACTTTCGTTAATCCACTGTAAGGACACCCATCCACTGTAGGGGCCCACACCCTCTTTTACCCTCTTTCACCCAATGTAAAGGTCCACACCCACTGTAGGGGTCCAATTTATTGAGGCCAACGCCACAACGGGGCGTATGTTTGCATGATATTTTGCTTGCAATTTGTTCAGACATATTAAATGCTATTTTGATTATTGAAATTTTGGGTAATATATTGACGAAAACAGGAAAACGAGTGCTTCTTCAATTGTTTGTCGCAATTTGAGGAATTTTTCAATACTTTTTGTAACTTTGCAGTGAGAACTTATTTCATGCAATGAGATAAGTATGAAAAACATGCAAAAATTGCATAGATATGCCCTGTGGAATTGATGTGTCGGAAGACAACATATTGAGAAAGTCGCCTGAATTGCTGAATGCCCTGCTCAAAGACCATACAACGAGTAAGGGTGAGGAGCAATGCAATATTTTCTGGGCAACTTCCGATTATGAGTCTCTCGGTGAGGGTTTTGGTTATTATGACCAGATTTTGCCGAAATGTATAACGGGCGACAACGGTAATGTCATAATGCCACGGGTATTGAAAAACCAAAATACGCAACGGGACCGCAGTCGTGGAATGGCGGAGGTGTTCACTCCCTCATGGGTATGCAATGCACAAAACAACCTTATAGACAATGCCTGGTTTGGGCGTGAGGGCGTTTTCAATACAGAGAATGACGACCATACATGGACTACCAACTCTGACAAGATAACCTTTCCCGAAGGTAAGACATGGCAAGACTATGTGCGTGACATGCGTCTTGAGATAACTTGCGGTGAAGCTCCGTATCTTGTCAGCCGTTATGATACTACAACAGGGGAGATGATACCGTTGGAAAACCGGATAGGATTGCTCGACCGCAAATTAAGGGTAGTTAGTGAGAATGTTGACATTTCAGGTGATTGGCTGAAATGGGTGCAAGTTGCTTTTAAAAGCTCATACGGATATGAATGGCAGGGAGACAGTCTTCTGTTGGCAAGAGAGAATTTATTGATTACTTTCATAGATTATTATCGTGCAAAGTTCGGCAGAAATCCCATGCTTAAATCATTGCGATATATCGCATATATTGTTTCTTGGAACTTGTGGCAAATGGATGGACTTAAAGGCGCAATACCTGATGCATCTGAAGATAAT
>JAJQAR010000055.1 GCA_021203705.1 Prevotella sp.
GTATGGATGTGGTTCACAATTATTATATGAAATCAATAAGGAATGTATCTCTCTTAATATTGTTGGTTACGGTTTTCGTTGGCTGCCGCAATGAAAGTGTTGGTATTGAGGATTTTAATAAGGTGGTTTATGCTCCGAAATATGCAACCGGTTTTGAGATTGTGGGTGCAGAAGGCAAGGAAAGCGTGATTATCAACGTGAAAAATCCGTGGCAGGGGGCGGACAGTATCAATACCCAACTGTTTATTGCCCGTAATGGGGAGGATGTTCCTGATGGTTTCAAAGGACAGGTAATTCACGGTACGCCGAAGCGTATTGTCACAATGTCTTCCACGATAATTGCCATGCTTGATGCTGTGGGGGCAATAAACACGGTTGTCGGAGTATCAGGATTGGAATACATATTAAATCCGAAGATATTGGCAAAGCGTGACAGTATCGGTGATGTTGGCTATGAGGGTAATATAAACTATGAGATGCTGCTGTCGCTGGCCCCTGACCTTGTATTGTTTTTCGGTATTAGGGGGGCGAACTCAATGGAAGGAAAACTTAAGGAACTGAAAATACCTTATATGTATGTAGGCGACCATGTGGAAAATTCCCCAATAGGTAAGGCGGAGTGGCTCGTGGCCATTTCGGAAATTGTCGGCAAGAGAGATGAGGGCATAAGGGTGTTCTCGGAAATTCCAGAACGTTATGATGCTTTGAAAAAGAAAGTGGCTGATACAAAATCAGCCGCACCGAAGGTGATGATGAATATCCCCTATAACGGTACTTGGTTTATGCCTTCCACTGAAAGTTATGTGGCACGACTGATTGCAGATGCAGGTGGCGACTATATCTATAAGAAGAACACTGGTACTACCTCGATGCCGATAGACTTGGAGGAGGCGTATCAGTTGGTTTCCGCCTCTGACGTATGGCTCGATACGGGCTTAACTAATTCTCTCGATGAGGTCAAGGTGGCATGCCCGAAGTTCACCGATACTAACTGCTTTATTCAAGGAAATGTTTACAACAACAACCTGCGTTCCAATGAGATAGGGGGGAGTGATTATTTCGAGTCTGGCGTTGTCAACCCAGATCTCGTACTGCGGGATTTAATTAAGATCTTCCATCCTGAATTGGTGCAGGAGGATTTTGTGTATTACAAACAGTTGAAATAATTTGTCATTTAGTCTGAAAGAATGCGCTCAAAACCTGTCATATTGTTCATATCGTTGATAGTCCTCACTCTACTGCTGTTCTGTTTGGACTTGTCGGTGGGAACTGTCAACATACCGCTTAGTGAGGTGTGGGCGGCTCTTACGGGTGGTGACTGTTCTCAGGCAACGGCAAAGATAATACTTGACATCCGACTAATAAAGGCACTTGTAGCATTGTTGGCAGGGGCTGCACTGTCAGTGAGCGGTTTGCAGATGCAGACGCTATTCCGCAATCCTCTTGCCGGTCCATACATTCTTGGGATAAGTTCGGGGGCAAGTCTTGGCGTGGCTTTGGTGATTCTTGCAGGGCTTGGTACTTCTTTCGGAATTGTAGGAGCTGCATGGATAGGAGCGGGAATTGTCTTGGTGGTCATCGCCGCAGTCGGTCATCGTATCAGGGATATTATGGTAATCCTTATCCTCGGTATGATGTTCTCATATGGAGTCAGTGCGGTGGTGCAGATACTGCAGTATTTAAGCAAGGAGGAATCGTTGAAGGCTTTCGTTGTCTGGACTATGGGTTCATTGGGCGATGTTACGTCTCAACAACTGCTTATCTTTATACCTTCGGTATTACTCGGACTGCTTTTGGCCATACTGACGATAAAACCTCTTAATATGCTTCTGTTTGGTGAGGAATGTGCCATTACCATGGGACTTAACATAAAGCGTTCACGTGCATTGCTGTTTCTATCAACAACCTTGCTTGCCGGTACGGTAACGGCGTTCTGCGGTCCGATAGGTTTCATCGGACTTGCCATGCCACATGTAACGAGGATGCTGTTTTCCGACAGTGATCATCGTATTCTTATTCCCGGTACTATCCTTACTGGGGCATCTGTACTGCTGTTTTGCGACCTGTTCTCCAAATTTTTCATCTTGCCGATCAACGCCATTACATCGCTTTTGGGAATACCTATTGTGATATGGGTGGTGCTGCGCAAAAAATCATTTACGGTATGATAGAGTTGCGTGATTTCTCAATAGGCTACGGTTCGAGAGTGCTTCTCGAAAAAGTCAATGCGTCTTTCGAGAAGGGTAAGATTACCGCCGTTATCGGTAGGAACGGTACGGGAAAGTCAACTCTCCTTCGTGCTATTTCAGGACTTAACAGTCATTATTCTGGCGAGATATTACTTTACGGAAAGAATATCGGTAATTTGCGCCCACAACAGTTGGCAAAGTCATTGGCTTTCGTTACAACGGAGAGAATACGGATTGCAAATCTGAAATGCGAGGATGTGGTGGCGATAGGGCGTTCTCCTTATACCAACTGGATTGGGAAAATGCAGGATGTAGATAGGGAGATTGTGAGAAAGTCGCTTGCCTCTGTTGGCATGGAGGATTATGCCACACGCACGTTGGATAAGATGAGTGATGGTGAGTGTCAGCGCATAATGATAGCACGGGCATTGGCGCAGGACACGCAGGTGATTTTGCTCGATGAGCCGACCTCGTATCTCGATGTTCCCAATCGTTATGAACTGAGCCGCTTGCTTGTCAGTCTTGCGCATGAGAATGGCAAGTGCATTATATTCTCCACCCATGAACTCGACATCGCCATGTCGCTATGTGATAAGATTGCCCTTTTTGACAATCCTCAACTACATTGCCTTCCACCACAGGAAATGCGTGAGAGCGGTTATATCGAAAAACTGTTTGGTAATGTTTATGTTCCGACAACATTATTATGATATGTAACCGTGAGTTTATTTATTGAATTCATTGCGCCCCCTCTTTCTGTTTTTGTTCTTGTTGATTGTTTCAAGTTCCTCCATTGTGTTGAAAAGCGGTTCGGAGAGCAGAGCCTTGATGTCTTTTGTATATCCCAATGCCTTTGCTATGGCTATGAAGGATAGGAGTGAGATGGTATGCATGCGCTCAAACTTGGCGATGGTAGGGGCTGGCACACCACTCATCATTGAAAGGGCTTCCCTCGAAAGTCCTTTCTCCAACCGCCTTTTTTGTGCTTTTTGTGCCAACGATGCAACCAACTCACTTGCGGTATCTATGTCATATGTGTATAATAAAGACATATTATAG
>JAJQAR010000365.1 GCA_021203705.1 Prevotella sp.
ATCTATTTATTTTTAGTCTTTTCTGTTCCATATAGCCATAACTTTGCGGTAGATGGCGAGTTGGTTGATGATGGAGACGAGTAGGAAGAGGATGATGCCGAGCGAGATTGCAGGGAGCATAGAGGTATCGTTTATGTCGGGGAAAAGGTTCTCGATGCTCCCCATGTAATAGTTGCGTACAAATGAAATAATTACTAATGCGATAATAAGTACGAAAGCATTGAGAGATAATGTGAGAAGTTCATAAGGCATAGCGACACGGAGAGGGCTGTACCCTATGAGCAGGAGGTTCTCAAGTTTCGAGGTGTTTTTCTGCACGAGCAAGTATATGCTAAGCATGAGGATGTAGAAGCTAAGGATGCTGATGATGATACCGACAACCATAACGACAGAAACGAGCATGCGTAAGAAATAAGTAGTTTTCTCACTCTGCAATTTATCATCATCCACCTCATAGCCCTTGCGGTCAAAATACTTCATTATGTTCTCGTCGGCAGGGTTTGCAACCTCGATAATAAGTCGGGTAGGTTCAGAATTGCTTTCAGGAGCATAGAAACTGTTAGCCCAGTCCATGAAATTTTGTGGTACGAGGATAGTGTTAAGGCGGTTTGAAAAACCAATTACCTTACCCTTAAACTCATCTTGATGCCCGTTGCCGTGAATGAAAATATTGAAATCGATCATACCCACGAGGCCGTCGCTTATTTTGGGTAGCGAGTGCGATTGAGCGAAACCGAAGTTATACATATTGATATAAGAGCGTGGCAGGATGATAGGCACCTCAGGATTGCCTTCGGAATACGACCAATCTTTGAGCGAGACATCCACAAAATCATCGGGCACACTTTCAAAAAAGAGTTCAGAGTTGATGATGGGAATACCGTTGATACCCATTCTTGCACTGACCTTGTATTCAGTAGAGGTGAATTTGCCTACATTTTTCACGAAATCCTGCGATGCCAGTTCGTCAATCTCCGCCCCGTTGAACGAGTTGGAACGGCCCGTAAGCGAATTGGCAGCCCCGATATTCTTGCTGACGATGAGGAAGTCAGACTTCATAAAACTGTCTTGAGATGTGAAAACGGGCAGGATATCACGGTAGAACTGGTAGCCTAAGAGAACGATAAGCATACCGAAGAGGTTAGCGAGAGCGAAGCCGGCGAATTGCGGTACGCTGATATGTCGGCGTAATAATTTCCAGACCAATGTCATAACTTAAAAACCTTTTGGTAGTTGAGAGCGATATGTTTTCCGATGCTTGTGATGATAACCCCCGCCCCTTGAGAGTGGGCCTCATGCATAAGAATATCTCCCATTATTTTGGAATTATTGTCATCAAGGTGACTGATAGGCTCATCGGCGAGTAGGAAGTCGAAGGGCTGCACAAGAGCACGGATGAGAGCGACACGCTGCTGTTGTCCGAAAGACATGCGTCCCACGAGGGAGTGTAGTTTATCAGCGATGCCCAACATGTCGAACCACTCGATAATCTGTTTTTGCGACTTAAAGCCAGTGAGTTTGTTTTTTATCTCCACGTTTTCGAGAGCGGTGAGTTCAGGGAAAAGGCGTAGCTCCTGGAACAGGTAGCTGATATGCTGTTTACGAATGTCAACCCAGTCGGAGACCTTCAGGCTTTTGATGGAGACATTATCGAAAGACACAGAGCCAGAGAAATCATGGCGGTAGCCGAGAATATAACTACAAAAGGTACTCTTGCCCTTGCCACTGTCGGCCTCTACGAGATAGAGTCCACCCTTATCAAAAGAAACTGTGCAGTTCCAAATGTCAGAAACGAGTTCGCTTTGCGAGAACACATTAGGAACGACAGAGTTAAAACCGATACAATTCATCACTTGATACTATAAATAACAGTATGTATATTCCCCAGTAAAGGTTCGATGAAATCGTTTACCAAACCCAAAGAGCCGATGTTTAACACGATACACATACGTTGTCCTATAATTTTTTTCTGCAGTTCATCAGTGAGCGGGTTGGAAGCCTTGATGATAGACTGCCGTGCATCGTCGGGCGAGCCGCCGGAGAAATACTGCATATCATCAGAAACGCCGAAATAGTAAGAAATATTGCCATCAGAGTAAAAATAACTATCTTTGCCCCAGTCGGCTATGCTGGTTCCATTGGGACAAGACTCTTTCCAGTAGTCGATATCATTAAGAAAATCCTTATTGGCGAGTTGAGCCGCCAACCGCAGATTGGTGTTTTCGGTGTTATATTCAGGGATAACGACAGACAAGTCACCGTCTACACTTCTGATGATATTATCCAAGTCGATTGCAGTGTTCATGCCAGAGAGTAGTGCGGAGAAAAAAGCACTTGAATGAAGTATTTCGATGAAGCGTTTACCATCGATATTCATGAACACGCCAGCTGTAACAGTTGCCGGCATACAGTTGACATATTTCCCTGTTATCGGTCGAAAAGTAGATGAAGACTCTTTGAGGGCACTGTCGATTGTTTTATTGAAAGAGAACGTTTCTCCCTTAATTTCAATGCAAACATTGGGAACTATATTCATTTCGGCGGCGAGCATAATCTGCGAGGCATCAGCCTCCTTAGGAGCGCCGAGAATGAAAGGAGCGACAAAATTGTCAGGCAGTGCAGCTGCCTGTGCGACAAGACATATATGTCCGTCCAAGTCATTTAATTTGTCAAAGACAGGCGAGCCCTTAATGCTTTTTTCCTCGTCTTGTTCAAGATACATGGCGATACGTTTCTGCGTTTCCGCCTGTCGGAAAGGTAGTACAGGTCCCATAGCCACTATTGCCTTTGAGGAGAAACCAACCACCACCAAATTTTTTATGGTAGTGAAGCGGAAATCCTTGCGTTTTGAAGTCGATTTGCAATACCCCTTGTCAGCAAGTTGGTTTAGCCATGTATCCAGTTTTTTCTTATTAGAAACTTTTGCTACACAGCCAATATTTCCATCCTCAGTCTCAAAAACAAAAACCTTTTGAGAGACGTCGATACCACAGTCCTCAACATTTTCAACCATGATGAGGCTTTTGAGTTGAGCCAAGTTATCATCATTGTTCCCCAAGAGATTCTGTAAATCGACAGCCACCACAGCGATGCTGTTTTCAGGAATGGCATTGACATAATCGTTGTTGGAACAAGACGACAGTAGAGCCGTCATTGAGGAACATAACGCTACCAGCAGAGTAAGTTTAACTACAATCTTTTTCATTATAAACAATACCTTATTATTAAAGGAACTATAAAAT
>JAJQAR010000362.1 GCA_021203705.1 Prevotella sp.
ATTCAGCAGTTCTGGGTGGCTTTCTTCCTATTCTTCATGACTGGTCTTGCTATCGTGCTCTACCTCAACCAGACGCCATTGCAGCCTCGTGAGCGTGACTATGCTTACGCCGGCTCCTTCTACGCTTTCGCAATTTGGTGCGGTATTGGTGTGGCAGGAATAATTGACTTGTTGAAACGGTTGAAGATCAACGCAACAGTGGTGGCTGCCGTCGTCTCTATCCTCTGCCTCCTCGTTCCTATACAAATGGCAAGCCAGACGTGGGACGACCACGACAGAAGCGGACGTTTCACCTGCCGTGACTTCGGACAAAACTACCTGATGTCTCTACAAGACGAGGGTAATCCTATAATTTTCACCAACGGTGATAACGATACCTTCCCTCTCTGGTACAACCAGGATGTGGAGGGGGTTCGCACCGACGCACGTGTCTGCAACCTCAGTTATCTGCAAACCGACTGGTACATCGACCAGATGTGCCGACCGGCTTACGACTCGCCGTCTGTGCCCATCACTTGGCCGCGTATTGACTACTGCTCCGGCACTAACGAATATGTGGAGGTCAACCCTGACGCAAAGAAGCAGATCTTAGACTTCTATAAAGAATATCCTAATGAAGCCCGCAATGCTTTCGGTGATAACCCATTCGAGGTGAAGAACATCCTGAAGTATTGGGTGCGTGGCAATAACCCTGACACACATTTCATCCCGACAGATACTCTCTACATGACTATCGACAAAGATGCCGTTAGAAAGAGTGGTATGATGCTGGCTACCGACAGCATTCCTGACAAAATGGTTATTTCTCTAAAAGGGAAGAAAGCTCTCTACAAGAGCGACCTGATGATGCTTGAGATTATTTCGCAGTGCAACTGGACACGCCCTGTCTTTGTGGCTATTACCGTCGGACAAGAGAACTTCATGAACTTAGGCGACAACTTCATTCAGGAAGGCCTCGTCAACCGTATTACACCGTTCACCACAAATGTCAGTGGGGTGAAGAATTTCGATACGGAAAAGGTATTCACCAATATGATGACCCGCTTCAAGTTCGGCGGCCTCGACAAGAAAGGCTTATACCTCGACGAGACAGTGATGCGTATGTGCTACACTCACAGACGCCTATTCGCTCAGTTGGCTCTCAAACTGCTCCAGGAAAATAAGGACGACAAGGCTAAACAGGTGCTCGCCTATGCTGAAAAACAGATACCGGAATACAATGTGCCGATGAACTACCTCAGCGGTGGCCTCGACATTGCAAGGGCTTACGCCTTCCTAAAAGACAAGGCTCACGCTAAACAGGTTATCAATAGTCTGTTCAAAAATTCTCATCAGTATATGGCGTGGTACAACTCCCTTGACGGCAGCCGTTTCACACAGGCTCAACAGGATTGCATGTTGCATATCTACATCATGAACTCGTGCATTGACATCGCTCAAATGGTGGATAAGGATCTTGCCGACAGCCTCATGAAACAGCTTGATATGGACATCTCCCTTTATCAGAGCAGAGGAGGGCAGATACCGGGAATGTCTAATCGTGCTAATGACGACGAAGAATAACAGACGCTGAATGATTATTGAGCAGCCCGCCAAATGGTTGCGCTGGTTATACCCCAGGGCGATATGGAGGATGGACAAGAATGAAAAGTCGGTGTACCTGACTTTCGACGACGGTCCTATTCCTGAATCCACGCCCTTCTTATTGAAGACGCTTGCGGAATTTGATGTGCATGCCACATTCTTCGTTGTGGGCGACAACGTGAATAAATACCCTGATCTGTTCCAGAAAATTCTCGATGCCGGTCATAAAATCGGTAATCATACTTACAACCACTGGGGCGGTTTCAGGCATACCACAAGGGAATACGGCAAAAATGCGGATAAAGCTGATATGCTCATTCATACAACGCTGTTCCGACCACCTCACGGCTGGATGCGCTACGACCAGTATTTCTCGCTTGCCCGCAAGTACCGCATCGTGATGTGGGATCTCGTAACTAGTGAGTATAGCAAATGGCTCACTGCTGAGGATGTGCTCCAGAATGTAAAGCGTTATGCTCGCAACGGCTCCATAATAACGTTTCACGACTCGCTGAAAAGCATCGACAAACTGCATTACGCGCTGCCAGAGGCTCTGAAATGGTTAAAGGAACAAGGCTATGAGTTCAAGACTTTCGAGTGATATAATAAAAGCTGAGGCTCACGACCTCGGCTTTTTTGCTTGTGGCATTGCAAAAGCTGAACCCGTTGACGATAGCTATGCTTCGTTGTTCAAAAACTGGATAGCACACAAAGGGCATGCTGACATGGAATACATGTCAAACAATATTGATAAACGACTTGACCCGCGACTGCTCTTGGACAATGCTAAAAGTATCATCTGCGTGGCTCTTAACTACGCCCCTGCACGCTCTTTACCGAAACAGGAATTACAGATTGCAGCATACGCACTTGGACACGACTATCACGACATCGTAAAGAAAAAGCTCCATACTTTGGCGGCAAAATTAGGCATCTCGCATTATCGCGCGTTCTGTGATAGTGCTCCTGTCTTGGAGCAATACTGGGCAGCAAAAGCTGGAATCGGCTGGATAGGAAGAAACTGCCAACTGATAATACCACATGCCGGAAGTATGTTTTTTTTAGGTGAACTGCTTATTGATGTGGAAACTGAATACGACTCTCCCACTAAGCCTCGTTGCGGTAAATGCCACGCCTGTATCGATGCCTGTCCTACAGGGGCTTTGAAAGAGGTGAATAGCATTGCGTTTGAAAATGATGTAAATAATGAGACTGATGTGAATGGCACAATGCTCAACGCCTCCCTCTGCCTTTCTTATCAGACAATAGAAAACAGGAATGATATACCTGCCGAAATTGCGGCAAAATTGGAAAACCGTATCTATGGCTGTGATGTTTGTCTGAATGCCTGCCCTTGGAACAGGTTCGCCACGCCCACAAACGAGGATTTGCTGCAACCCAAAGAACAACTGCTGCAAATGACAAGGGAAAAATGGCAATACCTATCCGAAGATGATTACCGCAAAATCTTCAAAGGCAGTGCCGTGAAAAGAGCAGGATTTGCCAAATTGATGCGCTGTATCAATTTGGCAAGTAAACAAAATTTTACCCACTTGTAGGGACATAATTTATTACGTCCGAATTTTTTTATATATTTGCAAAATAAAAAATATCAATATATGGCTGACGAGAGAGATAGGAT
>JAJQAR010000063.1 GCA_021203705.1 Prevotella sp.
GATCCGCTTGGGGTTCGAACCCAAGACCCCAACATTAAAAGTGTTGTGCTCTACCTACTGAGCTAGCGGATCAAACTTTTATTGCGATTTAACGCCACATTTTTATAAAGCGAGTGCAAAGGTATTGTTTTTTTCTTGAATAACAAAACCTTATCCAAAATTTTTCGTTTTTTTCTTTTTACAGGACCTTACATCAAGAAAACTAATCCTATAAACACCGCACATAATATGAAAAAAGCCGCAAAACCAAACGAGGACTTGCGGCTTATTTACAATTTCCGCCTTTATACGGCAGTATGTATGTCGCTAAAATACTTTATTTGCAGTACCAGCTGACAATCGTCTCATAGAGTTCCTGCTTGCCGGATGTCTGCTTCGGCTCTCCGTTCTCCTTTGCGTATGCAACAATCTCCTCAAGAGACAACTTGCCATCCTCAAAGTCCTTACCTTTGCCAGAGTCGAAAGAAGCATAACGCTCTTTCTGCATACCACATAACGGAGACTTCTCAATAATAGCAGCTGCGTTCTCCAAAGCACGTGCCATTGCATCCATACCACTGATATGAGCGATGAAGATGTCCTCTGGATCAGTTGAGTTACGGCGCAGTTTAGCATCGAAGTTTGAGCCACCATTGCCAAGACCACCGTTACGGATTACATGAAGCATAGCCTGTGTAAGTTCAAAATTGTCAATCGGGAACTGGTCGGTGTCCCAGCCATTCTGATAGTCTCCTCTGTTGGCATCAATGCTGCCCAACATTCCATTGTCAACGGCAACTGCCAACTCATGGTCAAATGTATGGTGAGCGAGAGTAGCATGGTTAACTTCGATATTTACTTTGAAGTCCTTATCCAGACCATTTGCACGGAGGAAACCGATAACAGTCTCTGTATCAACATCATACTGGTGCTTTGTCGGCTCCATAGGTTTCGGCTCAATGAGGAATGTTCCTGTAAATCCCTTTGAACGGGCATAGTCGCGGGCTGCTTTCAGCATATTTGCAAGATGGTTCTTCTCACGTTGCATCTGTGTGTTGAGTAGGCTCATATAACCTTCACGACCGCCCCAGAATACATAATTGCTGCCACCTAATTTAATAGTTGCGTCGATAGCATTCTTAATCTGAACAGCAGCACGGGCTACAACATCAAAGTCTGGATTCGTAGCGGCACCATTCATATAACGCTTGTGGCCAAATACGTTGGCAGTACCCCACAACAACTTGATGTTAGTACCCTTCATCTTCTCAAGGGCATAGTCGGTTATAGCATTCATACGTGCCTCATACTCTTCGATTGTAGCACCCTCATCAACAAGATCTACGTCATGGAAGCAGAAATACTCGATGCCTAACTTGTCCATAATCTCAAAACCGGCATCCATTTTATCCTTTGCACGCTCAACAGCATCTGCCTTCTCGTCCCATGCGTATGTACGGGTCTGACCTCCAAACTGGTCGCCACTTGCCTGTCCGAGTGTGTGCCACCATGCCATTGCGAACTTCAACCAATCTTTCATTGGTTTGCCCATTATCACCTTCTCTGCATCATAGTAGTGATATGCTAAAGGATTAGTGCTGTCCTTGCCTTCATACTTGATCTTACCGATCTGTGGAAAATACTCTTTTGCCATAACTTTAATATTTTAATAAGTTTAATTATAATGATTTTTATTTTATCTCCAAACTCTGTCTCAACGTCTCCTTCCAACGCTCGTAAGCCGATTGATAACAGTCGTGCTGCTTCTCATCAGGTTCAACAACAGCAAGTTTTTTCAATGATGCAAAAGCCTCATTGTTGTCCTTGTATATACCACAACCCATGCCAGCACCCTTCGCCGCTCCTACACTGCCATCTGTCTCATACAACTCAATCGTTGCCCCACTGACATTCGCAAGTGTATCACGGAACAAAGGACTGAGGAACATATTAGCCTTACCTGCATGAATTTTGTGAATGTCCATACCCATCTGGCGCATTATCTCCATTCCGTAACAGAAACTGAATACTATACCTTCCTGGGCAGCACGCACGATATGTGCCTTGTTGTGCTTGTTGAAATTGACACCATGAATAGAACAACCAATCTCACGGTTCTCAATGACACGCTCCGCACCGTTACCGAAAGGAATTATCGTAACACCGTCACTACCCACAGGAACAGAAGCTGCAAAGTCATTCAAGTCTGAATATGAGATACCCTCTGGCGCAACAGTACGGCGCACCCATGCGTTGAGAATACCTGTACCGTTGATGCACAACAATACACCAAGCCGGTCAAGATCCTTGGTATAGTTCACGTGGGCAAAAGTATTGACACGGCTCTTCTTGTCATACCCTACTCCGCCCAATACTCCGTAAACAACACCTGAAGTTCCTGCGGTAGAGGCAATTTCACCTGGATTGAACACATTCAAACTCAATGCATTGTTTGGTTGATCACCACCCCTATAACTGATAGGGGTGCCTTCTTTCAAACCTAATTCGGCGGCAGCAGCGGCACATACCTCACCCTGCACACTGAATGTCGGAACGATATCTGCTATGATATCCTCACTGAAACCAAAGTAATCCATGAGGAATTTGGCAGGTTTCTTCACCTTGAAATCCCACAGCATGCCCTCACTTAAACCACTGATAGTAGTGTTCACCACACCACTCAACTTCATGGCAATATAGTCGCCAGGAAGCATAATCTTGTATATCTTTTCAAATATTTGCGGTTCATACTCCTTTACCCACGCTAATTTAGCGGCAGTAAAGTTTCCCGGCGAGTTGAGCAAATGACTAAGACATTGCTCCGACCCTAAGTCCTCGAAAGCCTTTTCTCCGTATGGCACGGCACGCGAGTCACACCAGATGATAGACGGACGCAACACGTTCAGCCCATTGTCAACGCAGACAAGACCATGCATCTGATATGAGATACCTATTGCCTTTATCTCATCTCCTCTGCCACTGGCATCATTCATCACCTTGCGAAGACTAAGTTTCGCATTGTCCCACCACATCTGCGGGTCTTGCTCCGCCCAACCTGCCTTATGCGCAATAATCGGGGCTTCTTTCTCCGGGTAAAACGCCGTTGCCACACAATTACCGTTATCTGCATCAACAAGTGCTGCCTTCACAGAAGAACTGCCAACGTCAAAACCCAATAAATACCTTCCGCTCATATTTATATGTTATTGATTATTGAATTTCATTTTACAATACATAGCCATACAT
>JAJQAR010000025.1 GCA_021203705.1 Prevotella sp.
TGAGAATAAGGAAAGCGGAGATAATTTCAGGCCCGACATCACCTGTTTTGTAAATGGTATGCCATTGACATTTATAGAAGTTAAGAAGCCAAATAACCGTGATGGAATACTTGCGGAAAGGGAAAGAATAAACCGCAGGATGAGGAATGACAAGTTCCGCAGGTTTATGAACATCACCCAGTTGATGATTTTTTCCAACAATCAGGAATATGACAACGAGAACAGAGTACCGATACAAGGAGCTTTCTATTGCTGCACGTCAACGAACAAGGCATTCTTCAACGTGTTCCGTGAGGCTGAAAAGAATTTTATTGCTGATTATCCATATCTTGATGTTTCAGAAGAAGTGGAGAAACAAATACTGAAACACCGCAATTGTGTAGTGATAAAAAATCTGCCAGAATACGATACGAACAAGGATGTCAACACACCAACCAACAGGATTCTGACATCCATGCTAAGTAGAGAGCGTTTTTTGTTTTTGTTAAGATACGGTTTTGCATACGTGGATAAAAAAGTAGAGTTGGAGGACGGCAGTAGAACCACGCAGCTTGAGAAACACATAATGCGTTATCAGCAACTCTTTGCCTCTTTTGCCATTCGTAGAAAATTAGAAACAGGCGTGAAAAGCGGGATTATCTGGCACACGCAAGGGAGCGGAAAGACAGCATTGGCATATTACTCAGTACGCAGTCTGACAGACTTCTATGCGAAGAAAGACACAGCCGTAAAGTTCTATTTTATTGTTGACCGTCTTGATTTGATGGAACAGGCGAAAGACGAATTTGCCTCAAGAGGATTGTATGTGAGAAGTGCGAACAGCAGGGAAGAGCTGATGGCAGACATCCACAGTATAGACCTGACAGAAAATGCAGAGGGCAGAGCTGAGATAATGGTTGTGAACATACAAAAGTTTGAGTTGGATCACGGAGAAATAAAAATCCAATCAACATACGGAACAAGGCTGCAAAGGATATTCTTCATAGACGAGGCACACAGGGGCTATAATCCCAAAGGCAGTTTTCTTGCAAACCTGTTGGAAGCAGACAAGAACTCGGTAAAGATAGCCTTGACAGGAACGCCACTGCTTAGAGAAGAAAGAGAATCCTGGCGAGTGTTCGGAGATTATATAGACACATACTACTATGACAAGTCGATAGCCGACGGCTATACCCTGAAACTCATGCGTGAGCCGATAGAAACGATATACAAGGAGAAATTGAGATCTATTCTTGACGAGTTGACAAATGTAAAGATAAAGAAAAGTGATTTTGTACCAGACACAATCATTGAGAATACGTCATATCTCAACGCTTTGATTGACTATATCATTGAAGACTTCAGGAAATTCCGCATTGAGCAGGATGATGTTACCGTAGGAGCGATGATAGTATGTAAGACAAACCCACAGGCACGCAAACTGTATGATTTGTGGCAGAAACGTTTCAAAAATGCAATTGTAATTGAAGGGAAGCAAGATGAAGAAATAAAACAAGCAGCTGCAAGCAAATCTATATATGAAAATACAGCACCATTGGCTGCCTCTCTGATTCTTCATGACGAGGGAGACAGGGAGGAGCGGAAAGCATATATAGATGAATTCAAGAAGAAGCAGACAGTTGACATATTGATAGTGAACAGGATGTTGCTGACCGGTTTTGATGCGCCACGTCTGAAAAAGCTATATTTAGGGCGAAGTCTCGACGGGCACGACCTGTTGCAGGCATTGACAAGAGTGAACCGCCCATATAAGGATTTCAGATACGGATATGTTGTTGATTTTGTCAACATCAAAGAGAATTTCGAGGCTACCAACAACCGCTATCTCCAGGAGTTGAACCGCACAGCAGACATAACAGAAACAGGAGAGACGCAGACAGTCGGCGAATCCATAATTGTAGATAAGGAGCAGATTATAGAACAGATAGACGAAATACGCAGTGTGTTGTTCAATTATACCTGTGATAATTTAGAGGAGTTCAGGAAAGAGATTGACGATATAGACAACAAGGAAAACCTATATACGTTGCGCTCCACGCTTGTCAATGCAAAGGCAATTATCAATCAAGTGAGGGCTTTTGGAGATGATAAGCTGAAGAATAAAGTTAACAGTCTGCCGCATGGAACTGTTCCTACACTTATATCAGAAGTAACTAACCGCATAGAACGCCTCAATTTGTTGGAGAACAACGAGCACAAAGCCGATGTGTCAGGCATAATCAATGTTGCCCTGTCGGAAATAGAATTTGAGTTCAAGAAGGGGATAGCGGAGGAGCTACAAGTAAGGATAAATGATATCCGTGAACATTGTGAGAGGGTGCAGGCAGAGTTTGATGCGAATTTTGACCATGCCGATGAGAAATACGTAATCTTAGCCGATGAGTTCAGGGAGTATTTCAAAAACAAAGGATTTATCCCACAAAATGTCCAGGAAGCAAAGGAAAGCATTGACTATATGGATGCCGTGATGAAAAAGATCCATGAGATAAACCATCGTAACAATATATTGAAAAAGAAATACAAAGGCGATGAGCGTTTTGCCCGGATACATAAGCGCATACAGGAGGAAAACCAGAAGCGAGAACGCCCGATCATATCTAAGGAAGAATATAAGATTGCCGACAGTTTGGCGCAGATGAAGAAAGAGATTGACAAACAGATATATTACAATATCAACATAATAGCAAATGAGGATAATTTCAGGCAAGACACCCTTGCCATGATAAGCAGTCAGTTGAGAGATTTAGGCATAGAATCGGAAATATCCGACCGCAAATTCATCAACAACCTCATTGTAGGAGAATATATCAATCAATATAACCAAATTCAGTCAAGATAAAAATGGAAAACCACAATCAAGATATAACAGAGGCAACAATCGCCCTTATAGATTCATTGAAATCAACGACATCCGCATTCGGGCTGGCAAATAGCGGGAGTGAGTATAAAATCATCACCGAGATGTTTTTGTACAAATATTTCAATGACAAGTTCGGGTATGAGGCAAAAAAGGACAAGAAATATGGGGAGCGGTTACGTAATGCAAAAAACTGGGATGAGGAGTATGACAAGTTCACAGAAGATGAGGTGGATGACCTGTTCAGTTATCTCCCGTCAACCGTTCCAAGACTGAAACCGAACCATACATTAGCCCATTTATACAACTCATCAGGAGACGGTGATTTTTCCACCCGTTTGGATGCCACGTTAATAGATATTGCC
>JAJQAR010000363.1 GCA_021203705.1 Prevotella sp.
TTCCTCTGTAGTGAACTCCTTTCTGCGCTCAATATATTCCTCTACATCGACATTTGAGATCTGTATAGGTTTCAACGACTGTATTTCCCATCTCACCCTGACATCCTCACCGGGGATGAAACCGATAGTAACGATACACCACACGCCGTTACCTGACAACAGTTTGGGGTTCGCCTTGATATACTGCGCCCCGATAGGCACGCCAGACAATCCGAGATTTGCGAATGTCGCCTGATACTCGTCTAATTTCTCGTTAAGCACTGCCGTCACCTTGTCGATAATGCGGTGATGCCCCATATCGTGGATTTTGCCCTTCACCGTCTCCGCCTCGGCACGGTGGACGTAGTTGTTCTGAATTACCGACTTCACTTTCTCAAGTCCTTGTTCCACTATCTCCTCATTATCACTTGCGCAATACTGTCCTAACAGGTATTCTAATACGTATGTAGGGACAGGCAGACCGCCCTTGACAAGAAAAGCCAAGTCCTTTCTCACTACTTTGCCGACGAAGGCATTCAACACTTTCTGTTGGAAATCCATCTCTGTATCTTTTAAAAATCGGGTTCTATCAATGTATTGTTAGTTACGTTCTCGCAAATTAGAGGGTTGTTGCTGTCCTCAACGTCATAAACCTTGAGACGCAGGATATTATTCGGGTTGACATTCCTGTTGAGGGTAAGGTCAACCATCACTTTGCGTTTATCGAGCAACGGTTCGGTGCTGTCCAATTTGATCTGTTTGACAGGCGTAACAGCCGTATCGTTGTCATACAGAGCCACAGTAACCGTGCGCTCCCTTTTCTCCATACTGACAGTCTCTGTCTGTAACAGATTAAATCTTATTCTCGATGACTGCACCGACAGGTTACGTTCAAGCACTTGAACGCCAACCGGTTCTTTGGTGTTGGTGCGTTCCTGTTGACATACTATTATCGGTATCAGCAACTCCTGCAACGTTGCACCGCCATGGGTGAACATATAACCGCCTGATGGGGCAGCGAAGCGGTTTGTGCCGAGTGGCACTGCCACTTTCACGTTACTGGCGTCTTTCATCCCTGACACCTCGTCCAACGGGAATTTTATCACACCGCTCACATCCTCATCCGATGTTGTGAGATAATACCTTGTCTTCTGTTCCAAAGTATCTTCCATAACCTTGTGCTTGTCCTTTTCCTCAAAGGGAATGTCATTGAACAGGAAGCCGTGGTCGGATGTTACATACACCTGCGTAACATTGCAGGAACTGAGAATTGTACCGACTGTCTCAGCAATCTCTGTTATAGCTTGTGCACACCCTTTTACGCATTGCCTTGGGGAGTTGGAATGACCATTCTCGTCTATCGAGTTGTGGAAGATGTAAACCAATGGGTGCTGCTTGAAAAACTCTCTGTTTTTGCTACTGTTACGCCCGGCGATAGTCTCGTAAGACACGCAAACAGCACCGTCACGATACTGTTGCAGATGTTCGGATCGCTTGTCGGTATCGCTCAATATCTTATCGTCAACGCTCATATCTTGTTCTCCGTTCTTGCCATATAACTTCAGACTGCTGTGTGGCAGCAGTGATGGTTTGCAGAATTTTGTCTCAGTAGGGAGTGTGGCGATGCCGACAGAAATCTCTGCTGTATGTATTGTGCCGGCAAGTTCTTTGACAATCTGCCGTGCCATCTCATAGCGCATGGCATCGCAGATTATCACCGCTACTTTCTTCTGGATAGGGCGTATCAACTTGTCATAAAACTCCCACTGGCGGATTTGCGTCAGACTGCTGAAACCGCCGCAATCCTTAAGACATCCAGTCCACTCCAAATTGAGTCTGTTTGTCAGTTTTGCATAATGCTGGTCAACTTCTTCCTTTGTTTGTCGTACGCTGTCAATCAGTTCATTAGATGATGAAATATCGTAATATTGTTCCACCTCATGGCGATACAGATAGTCGATTTGTGAGAACTCATTCTCATAAAACAGGATATAATCGTTAGGAGTGTTCCGTGTCAGGGTTTTGATAGAGGATGCCGCATCATAAAATTCAGCTACGCCCACGATGAAATACATCACGGAGTTCAGCTCATCGCTGTATTCACGCTTTGTCATCAGTTCACTAATCCGTCCGATAACTTTGTGTGGATCACTGCTTATACCGATCTCCAAGATACTGCCCAAAATATGAACGCATAGGTCATCGGGGATGTAATAGTAGTTTGCTTCAGCCCCATACCATTTCACGAGTTCATAACAACGGATAGTAGCTCCCAACTCGTCTAAAAGTTCATCAAAGTCATTTTTATATTTGGTGTTTTCTATTATGCGTTGCAGCAATCTGTTGAGCTGCTGCAACGTTGCGGAATTGTTTATGCGGTATGCCTTATAGTTGTCGTCTGCCTCAACCGCCAAATTCTGTACTATGGCATTGTACTTAAATGACTGCACTATTTTGCCGACTTTTGATTCCGTATTCGGCTCGATAGTTACGCCGAAGATGTCTGAAAAACGCTTGTATAGCGCATCACTTATCATCGGTGAGCCTTGCAGTTTTTTGTGAAAAGCATTACGGTTGCTCTTTTCTGAATTTCTTCCTTGCAGCAATACACGGATAAGGATCTCATCCCAGTCAAGCACCCGTGTCTGCAACAGAAACATCGAAAGTATGCCTCTAACTGCAACGTCATTGTTGATATTTCCCTCTTGGTAATAAGGAATCAGCATATTGAGCATCTTGCTTGACTGCAACAGCATAATATTTTTCTCCACAAATGTAGCCATGGTTTGTGGCAGATGATATTGTTGAATGAAGGCGGTAGAGTCCTCGTTATGGAACACCATATTTGCCTTTAAGACATCCATCAACGGGAATTTATCACGCAATTTTCTGTCTTCCAAAGGAGAGGGCATATCAAAATAGAATATCACCTTGTCGTTTGCCCATTCGGTATCTAATTTGTACTTGCACGTGAACCAGTCGCCCTTGAATTCCACATAGCGGAAACCATCATTCCACGTGATGTGTTGCAATTCATCTTTCAAATAAGGGTTTATAAAGATGAATAGCACACGTAATTCTGGATTTCTCTCAAAATATTTGTATATTTTTTCTTCCAACATATTATCTCGTATTTAATTATATCTTATTATAATTTTTATCTGCAATATTAAGTCTATTACCCTCTTGTCTTGGTTCTTCATCAGTACACCAAACCGTGCATGTTGGTAATTTC
>JAJQAR010000259.1 GCA_021203705.1 Prevotella sp.
TACCTGTATTTCTTTGTTATCTTGACTGCAAAGGTAAGGTATTTTATGTAAAAGTAGAAATGTTCGTCCATAAAAATGTGGATTTACACATTTTTATGTCCTTAAAAGTGTTATTGCTATACATTTTTATGTCCCTAAAAATGTAACACTGTATCGTTTTATGATGAAAAATCATCCGAAACATTCATTGAAACAGTTGAAAAATATCTAAATTCTGAAATTGTGCAGTCAATGCCTGCACAATTTTCACAAATGCCTAAGCAAAAGGGAAAAGTCTTTTTAGGGTGATATGCGTAGTGGCAAGCACGAAATATTATCATGGCGGTAAGATATTATGTAATGTTGGTTACTTTTCGTGTAAAATATAGCTTGTTATTCAGATTTTATGGTGTTGAAGATGGTAAAATACCACAGTATCGTCAACAGCGAGGTGACGATGGATGACCTTTTTAATTACTGACAATTATGATGAATTATCTGCGTTTCTCTGCAAGTGTGTTTCTTATGTATTCTTGTTCTTTCTTGCCAATTCCAAAAAGGGTGTAGAGCTGGGGATCCAAATAACTGTTGAAATCCAGCACACCGTTGCTGTCCTTGTAATCCAGTATGTCGGGAACCAACTTGGCAACCGAAGTCAATGTCTCGTCAGTTAGGAGAAATGCGTAGCGGATTAGTTCGCTGTTGCAATAGCGGAAGAAATTTTGCGCTTCACGTTCACTCTTGAATGTCTTTAATGCCACTCTTGAGCGGCCGAAAGCACTGTGGTTGTCCATTATTGTCATTTGGTTACTACGTTTTTGTCCGCCAGCATTGGCACTTGACACTACAACTTTCCAACGATTCAGATATTCCTTGCCAGTTTTAATTATGTCTCTGTTTGCCACGTACCATGTTGCCCTGCCGCTTTTCCCTGCCTTGTCGGTTGTGAACAGTTTTATTTCATCATCTGCGAGTTTTTCTTCCTCTGTGTATTTACGCACCAATGAAGGGTTGTTCTCCACGAAATCACTTTCGATAGAAAACAGCTTTTGTGAAAGAATAGAATCATGCAGGAATGCGAATTTCATTAAAACGACTTTCTTGAACTTGTCGGCAATATTTGAATCCATTGGATTGAGTGGCATGAGGTCTTTTCCCGGATTTTTGGCTTTTATCTTGTAGGTTATTTCTCCTTTGGAGTAAATATACTGAAAGCCCTTGCTCTTTTTCTTCATATCCTTGAATACAATAGTCAGCCCATCAGCTATGCCAACGTCTTCGAATACATCGGTAGAATCAGGAAAGAAGTGCATTTTGGACAGATGAGGGGTGTTTATCTGTTGCAGTCCGAATTGTTCCATTCCTTTGCCAGAGCGGTGAATCCACCGGCTGCCGGGATAGATGAGAGCAGTATATCTCGCTATCCTGTCGCTGATTGTCTGAAAATGCTGAAAGATACTCGAACTTCTTTTTTGATCATTATTTGTTTCTGTTTTCGCTACTGTCACCTGATAAGGTGGGTTTCCTATGATTGCATCTACTGTCATATTCCTTTTGTCGTTAATTTTCCAATATTTCTTGCCATCCCTGAACGTATTCACCACAAGGTCAGGGTTTTTGATAATGTTCTCAATTAAATCTTTGTAATACTCTGCATGAACATTCGTGTTGCGGAAGCCTGCCAAAGTGCGGCGAGTTATGCTGCGAGCCATTGGAGTTTTGCATACAACGAGAATATTCTGCTCCAAAGTCAAATCCCATAGCTGTAGGCAGAATGCGTTGCCCACCTCACTGTATTTCTTCTTTGCAATTTCTAACCTGCTGCGGTAAATGTTATAAGTTGCGAGAAGCGGATAAAGACCACTCTTGGAGTTGATTTCCATGACGATGCTTTCAGAACTGAATACATCCTTTGTAACATCGCCACAGTCAACGAAACGCAGACTTCCCAAAGACTTTTTGAACCTTTCGTCCAAAAAGCACCAGCCGCCCAAACATTCACATATATGCATGTTTACCACACGCCAAGGTGTGAGAACAGTCTCCTTATCCGGATTATGGAAAGTGCTGAAGATGTCCGCTATTCGTCCGATACGTTCTTCTATGGAGAGGTTGTCAGCCGCACGTGCCATAGACCGTATGCGTTTTCCAGCCTCACGGAACACATCAGGGTCATAGTATTACTTGAATTTGTCAAAGGTTTCTTTGGTGAGGCTTTTGGGCATGAATTCCTCCCATGAGGTATCATCAACAATATCAGCGAAATTGTCAATGGTTATATCTTTTTCGTCTTTAAGTTCCGCACCATATATGAGGAGTGGCATTCGGATAGAGATTGCTTTTAGAAGTGAAATAGCTGTTTTTTGCAGTTCTTTCATCTTCTTTAATTCTTCAAATTTTTCCTGTTCTTCAGGAGTACGCTCGCGTTTAGGTTTCTTCTTTAAAGTGTCAATTTCCTCGTATTCTTCATGACAAAATCCTTGATTGTTGATTTCAATATCACTTACCTTTGGTAGAGCTTTCGTTTCACTGTAAATGCATTTCAAATCTTTGAAATTCTTCAGTTCATCGCTTGTAAGTTTGAACAATTTGTTATTATACAGAGTAATGTCATCAAACCCACCCCGAACAACCTTTTCTATCTGTGCTCTTTTGAGCTGCCCCATCATACTGTCCACATCGTAGGCTTTCATCTGTGAGCCTTCCATGGAAATAATAGGACAGAAATTAAGGAAATCACCAAGTATTTTGCGGTCCTCGTCAGTAGTCTTTCCTGCCTTTGCGGAGACTTTCGCAGCATCTGCCAATATACGCAAAGTGCGGTCGGGGGCGAAATCGAAAGCGTAACATTGTTCTTTCATCCAACCATTGTATGCAAATGGTGTCTGCACACGGAAAATTGTCTGCATATATCCCATTGCTGAAGTGCTGTAAGAACCTGCCAACATGAAAACAGCCGTCCATGGCGGTACGCTGACACCTGTTGTTAGTCGTCCACATGAAAGAGTGATAGTGTAAGATTGGTCTGGGGCATCTCCAATGGCTTTGTTTACCATATTCAGAGCATTATCATTCTCCTCATCCTCATCGCCATTGCCTGCTACATTGACTATTTTAAAACATCCAAAAACTCGATGTTCTTTTAGCTTAGCAATAACACAAAACCTTTCTTATAAGTTTTTTTAAAGTAATATAATTACAATTTGCAATCCGTTAAAAT
>JAJQAR010000189.1 GCA_021203705.1 Prevotella sp.
TAAGTTTAAAGGGGAGGAAACTACATGTGAGATAGGAAACAATAACAGCATACGTGAAAATGTAACTATTTCACGTGGTACGGCAGCAAAAAAAGCTACTAAAGTTGGTTCAAACAACCTACTTATGGAAAATATGCATATAGCTCACGATTGTATTGTAGGTAATGGTTGTATCATTGGTAATTCCACTAAGTTTGGTGGTGAGGTTATCATTGATGATTTTGCCATTATAAGTGCCACAGTACTATGCCACCAATTCTGTCATGTAGGTAGTTATGTAATGATTCAAGGGGGCAGCCGTTTCAGCAAGGACATACCACCGTTTGTCATTGCTGGTAAAGAGCCTACACACTATTGCGGATTGAACATCGTTGGTTTGCGTAGAAGAGGTTTTAGTAATGAGCTTATTGAAAATCTTCACGAGGCATACCGCCTGCTTTACTCAAAAGGTCTTTTGAGTGATGGCATTCAGGAAATACGTGCACACATGCCTGAAAGTGAAGAGGTGAACTATATCATTCGTTTTGTGGAGAATTCTAAAAGGGGCATCATCAGATAAGCTACATTCTTTCTGCCATGAAGACATTATTAGTCGTTTTAGGACCTACTGGCGTAGGAAAAACATCATTGTGCCTTGAACTTGCAGAAAGATATGATACCCCGATTATAAATGCCGACTCCCGACAGATTTTCAAGGAAATTCCTATTGGTACTGCCGCTCCTACACTGGAACAACAGCGTAGGGTGAAACATTATTTTGTCGGAAGCCATAATATAGATGACTATTACAATGCCTCAATGTTCGAGAATGATGTCATTGATTTGTTGGAAGTCATTTTCAAGGATAAAGACAAGGTTATCATGTCTGGCGGAAGCATGATGTATATTGATGCCGTATGCAACGGTATTGATGATATTCCTTCTGTAGATAATAGCGTGCGCAAGCAAATGCAACAGAAATACGAAAAAGAAGGACTTGATGCAATAATGAAGGAACTTGAAACGCTTGATCCTGAATATGCGCTTATCGTTGACAGAAAGAACCACAAAAGGGTAATTCACGCTCTGGAAATATGTCTCTCAACGGGAAATACTTATACTTCATTCCGCAAAAATGTAAAAAAAACAAGAAATTTCAATATTTTGAAAATCGGACTTAACCGCAATAGAGAGGAACTTTACGAACGCATAGACAGGCGTGTTGATAAGATGTTCGAGGAAGGACTGTTGGAAGAGGCAAAAGGCGTTTATCCACTAAAACAGCTGAACTCTCTTAATACAGTAGGTTACAAGGAACTTTTCGATTATCTTGACGGAAAATTCTCTTTGGAAGAAGCAATATTTAAGATAAAATGCAATACTCACAAATATTGCAGAAAACAACTTACTTGGTTTAAACATGACCAGAACATTCATTGGTTCTCCCCCGATGACATTAACGGTATAGTTAATCTCATCGATTCCTTATAACTCATTTCCACATAATAACCACCTTTATACTTATACATAAAAACTGCGCCATGTACAGTTGAGCCGTACATGGCGCAGTATAAAGATTTAAATCAATGTTTACTCTAAAACAAATTATTCGGCGATAAATACAAATTCACCTGTAATATCATTGAGATATATGCGATATGTACCAGCAGGAACAGTCATGTTATCACCGTTCTGTACACCGACACCACTGTTGTTCTCAGAAATGTCGATAGTGCAACCCCAGTTGACATCCCAACTTCCATCAGCGAGGAACTTAACACCACCGTCAGAAGAAATCGTTGCCTCTGCATACCAGTTGTGAGGTGCTACCTGCTGCAAGTCAATACCTGCACCAGTATCCCAACCGTTAAAGTCACCAAGAGCGGTAATGCTCGTGTATTCTGTCGGTTCCTGATTATCAAGCATTGTCCATGAATATGTCATAGACTGCATATCGATAGTGAGTGTATAGTAACCGGCAGAAGGAGGTGTGATACAACCGATAAGGCTCTGGTCTCCGTTAGAATAAACGATAGTACCTGTCATAGCACCATTGTTGTCCTCTGCTGCGGAGCAACCATAGATGTAATCCCAATTACCTAAGTCAGCTGCTGACCAGAACTTAACATCCCATGAACCATTATAGTATGACGTATAGGTAAATGTTGTGGTTGTCTGTGGGAAGAACAAAGCGCCCTGATCACTTGCCCAACCATTAGGATTACCTGTCAAGTAATATTCGCTTGCCATTTCCTCGATTGTATAGGTATAATCCATCATGTTGATGGTCATCTTATAGTAACCAGCATCGGCAATTTGACCGGCACCGACACCCTCAACGGCAACCAAAGTACCGCTAAGACTGGTATCACCATCCTGTGCAACACCAACGACACCAGTAGAGCCTTCATCCCACATATTACCAGAATCGATGTTGGTCTGCGGAATAATCTTCCAGTACTGTCCACCGGTAGTGTTGAATGTTACAGTGAATACTGGGTCGGAATAAACATCCTCATCAGAATGAGAGAACTGTATCATCGTTGATTCATCCCAACCGCACATATCACCTACGAGGTAGTATGCACTTGATATAAACGGAGCCTCTGGAGTAACAATAAGTGAAATAACACCTGCGTCAACAAGGAACGACTGTCCATCGATGATAATGTCAGCATAAACCTGTGCATTGAAAGTACGGGCTGTAGGACGTTTGCCGTATGCATTCTCAACAGCAGCTTGCAACTCCTCCTTGCTAATTATACCATTGTCGGTATCAATAGTCTGAGCCTCTGCAGTAGCATCATCAGCAGGAGTAATCTCCATGCGTACATTGCCAACAGTAGCACCGTCAGGAAGTGCGGCAGCAGCAAGTGAAAACACCTGAATGTCTGCACCATCATCAACATTTGCCAAGTCTATTGCACCGACAGCCGATGCGGTAAAGCCAGGAAGTGTAATAGCATCTTCCTGTGGGTATGACTGTGGATCCGCCCAGTCGGTATAATCTTCGCTACAAGAAACGAATGTCATACCGGCAAGCAGCAAGCCACCCAAAAATAATATCTTTTTCATAATGATATGTCTTTTTTAAGTTATATATTCAAATCTTATTTCACTTCACCCGTATCATAGTCGAAGTCAACATAGAGTCTCTGTCCTGCCTCACATGTTACAGAGTAAGCACTGCCCACATTCTCTGCCCAGTTAGAAGCAATATCAACAGTACGCCAGAAGAGGTTACCATTATAAATCGTGAACTCTGTACGCCACCAGTCGATTCCTGGTACTTTAATGTAAGCACGAAGCTCACCTCCTGCAATAAACTCTGGTGATACCCACTGGCTGCTTGCGTCAGCTGGTTTTGTCATTGCCCAATCAGCATCCTCATCAATCCAGTTACCACCTTCAATCTCACCTATTACGTAAGCAGAAGCAGGGTAAACAGTAAGTGTGGAAATAAGTTGATTGTTGGCAACATCCAAACTTAAATAAAGAACGTACCAGTCGGTAGTACTTACCTGAATACCACCATCAGAACCTGCTGAAAGACCAGCACCTGCCTCATCATCTATCGTCGTTGTAAGACTGTATCCGTTGGTTGGCTCGGTAGAATCACCCCAGAAGAACGTTGAGCCTGAAGTAAGGTAAGCCATTGCGTAGAACTGGCCGTCAAATCCGTATGTCGGAGCAAATGTCTTAGCTGACGAGCCACCATGGATTGAAGAACCTGCAACGTAAACCGTTGAAGGAACGGTAGCCACGTATGAAACGGCAACCTTAGATAGCGATATCGTGTTTGAATAGCAATATGTATTATCAGTACCTGAGACATGTGCCTGCAGACGGATATAAATAGGGAATATTATGCCTGATGGGTCTGCACCGCCGTTTGCCTGTTGATAAAGACTTACAACAGTGTTGTTTAGTTCAACGCCATCAACATCCATCTTGGCTGTTGTATAAGAAGTCTCAAGTGTAGTATAAGTACTGAATGACTGGTCAATAGCAACCTGCACCTCATAAATAGTGATGGCTGGATAGCCATAGTCAGGCTGAGTACACGTAAGTGTTACCGTTTCCGACTTAGACAAATCATAAATATTGCTTGTTGCGTATGCAGGTGTATTCAATACAAATGATGTCGGATATTGCAACGTCGGATTGCTGTCATCGTCATTCTCGCAAGAGGTCATCAGAGGCATTGCCACCAATGCCAAAGCGGGCAACAGCAGACTTTTAAATATATTTTTCATAATCTCTTTCATTTTAAATGAATCCTTTTATTAAGCTATTATCAATAACCGTCGTTCTGAGTAAGATTACTGTTGTTCATAATGTCATCTGCAGGTATCGGATAGACATTGAAGTGAGAATCAACAGACGTACCGTTGGCAACACCACCTTTCCAGTCCCAAACATACTTACTTGTGGTGAAGCAGCCGAACCTGACGAGGTCACTGCGGCGACGACCTTCCATATAGAACTCACGGCACCACTCGTCGAGAATGTCTGTATCAGCAGTGATAGACAGCATCGGCGCAGCGTTGGCACGTGTACGCAGAACATTAATGTCGGCAAGTGCCTGATCAGTGTCACCTGTACGATATGAAGCCTCTGCACGTGTCAGATAAGCCTCTGCAAGGCGCAACAATGGAATATCTACATCTGGGAACTCAGCATCATGGGTAGAGCCTCCATCAATACGGTGGTTATCCCACTTAACTATTGACATACCATCGAGGAAACTTGAGATAAGGTCGGTCTGAAGTTTACGGACGCCTCCGCCACGACCGCCATATAACATTGCACGGTCATCACCAGCCTTTGCTATAATCTGTACTGTTGAAGAACCATCCTGCTCATCGAGAGCTATAATGTCTGCCTCTGTTGCATCGTCAGGAGCAGCCTCTGTTGAAATCGGACAATCCTCTATATTAGGGAAGAATTTCTTTACCAAAGCAGCACGTGCGAAATTACAGCTCCATGGGTTGGTAGTGCCAAGATAAGGCATACCAGCAATACGGATAGAGCTTACAAGATAGTTGGAGCCACTGTAACAACGTGTGTATAAGCCATCCTGACGTATCGGGAGGATAATCTCGTTCATGGCATCAGTATTCTCGTCATTGTCTGCCATAAAGAGCTGTGCATATCCTGAATAGCCATTTTTCTCTGTTGATGAGAGAGAATAAACACCACTGTTTATCAGTTTGTTGCAATAATCAATAGCTTTGCTGTATTCAGCCTTTGCACCTTTAGTATAGATAGAGGAGTTAAGGGCTAAACGTGCATGAAGCATGTAAGCAGCACCCTGGTCTGCACGTCCGAAATTACTTGAATTGCAGAAAGAGCCAACAGGTGCCATCAGAGACTCAAGCTCAGTAAGCTCATTATCCAACCAATCGTAAAGATCTGGACCGCTCATCTCAACTGGTAGAGTACTAATATCAAAATCTATCTTGAAAGGAGACTTACCGAAAAGGTCGAGCATATACCAATAGTGGAGTGCACGGAGGAAACGAACCTCTGCACGGTAGTACTGATTCTCGCTGTTGTCTTCTGTTTGTTGCAGATAGCTGTTGAAAAGAGTTATATCATATGTAAGACGGGTGTAAACCCACTGTGTCCTGACACTACTTGAGTTCCAGGCGATATTCGTAAGCTGTGGAATGTCAGAGTCTGTCTGCCAAGCCCAGATACACTCATCAGTAGGCAACTCCATGCAGTTGAATGTGGTACGGTAAAATCCCGATTCACCCTCATCATCGCTAAGGTCCCCATTGCCAGAAGCACCCTGCTGACCCGTAAGGCCCAATGTACCATAACATTTTGCCAGAAAATTCATAGGATCTGATACGGAAGGTGATGTTTGAGGATCAATGGAGCTTATATTCAAATCGTCCGCACAACTAACCATTCCGATGGTAATCACTGCGGCAGCAATTGTCTTTAAAAATATATTTTTCATCGTTGTATCCTTTATAAATTAGTGATTTATTTGTAAATACAGATTTAGCGGAAACCGTCAAATCCATTTAGAAGTTGAGGTTAATGCCAAGCTGCATACTGAATGGACGTGGATAAGGGTTCTTGTCTATACCATCTGCTACTTCAGGGTCAAGACCTTTGTACTTTGTAATGATAAACGGGTTCTGTGCCGTTAAGTAAATACGTCCTGGCAAGTATGGTTTGCCATCATTCATGAAAATATGTGAGAAGGAATAACCAAGCGTGATATTGGTACATTTCAAGTATGAAGCGTTCCTTACGAAATAGTCGCTGATATAATACTCACTACTGCTCGTTCCTGTAAATCCAAGACTAACAGCCTCTGCCGTAGTGTTGTTGTATGCGCTGTTTGAATATAGACCAGTAGCACTTACTGACGCTTTGTCTGAAAGGAAGTCATAGTAAACATAGTTGCCAATAGAAGCACGGAATGCAGTACTCAAGTCCCAGTTCTTATATGTAAACTTCATCGTGAGGCCCATGAATACGTCTGCTGCCGGACTCTTATAGAAATAACGGTCATCATCGTTGATAATACCATTACCATCACGGTCAACATAAACACCCTCAATTGGTTTTCCTGCCTCATCGTAAACCTGCTGGTAAACCCAGAATGAGTTTGCCGGATGACCTACGGATTGTGCCTGTACCTGTGTTCCAAGTCCTCTTGATATTGTAGTACCAGTCTTTACTACATATCCATCATCGCCACCGATGAGTTCGGTAATCTCGTTATGATTCCATGAAATGTTATATTGGATATCCCATGTGAAGTTCTTCGTTACGATAGGTTTAACGCCTAAAGTAAACTCAACACCATAGTTCTTCAAAGAGCCGATGTTCTCTGACATACGCTGTCCGAAATTCATAAGAGCCGGAATTGTTACATCCTGTATCAAGTCTTTCGTCTTACGATAATAACCATCGATATTGGCTGTGAATCGATTGTTGAGGAATGCGAAATCCAAACCTGCGTTCCACGTAGTAGTGGTCTCCCAAGTAAGATCTGGGTTGTACTTGTTAGGACGTGTGGTATAATAATATGTGTCTCCGAAAGGATACTGTGCATAAGAGTTACCTGCTACGTAAAGAGGTGTGTAGAGGAAGTCATCACCGATATCCTGCTGACCTGTCTGACCCCAGCCAAGACGGAGCTTAAACTCATTCCACCAATCGAGGTTCTTCATGAATTTTTCATCATTGATCTTCCATGCCAAAGCAACTGATGGGAAATAACCCCACTTATGACCTTTTGCAAACCTTGAGGAACCATCGGCACGTATCGTCGCAGTCAACATGTAACGGTCGAGTACAGAATAATTCAAACGACCGAAATATGATACCAACGAGTTGTGTGTTGCCCAAGCTGTCTCTGATCTCAAAGCTGGGTTGTTTTCCTCGCCTGTATAAGGGTCAGTACCACTACCGAAATTGAAACCACTACGGTGATAGTGAGATTCCTCTGCACCAGCCATTATATCAATGTTGTGTGCACCGAATACATGCTGGTATTGTGCGTATGCATTTGCGGTAATACTGTACTTGTAATATCTTGTAATACCATTCCAACCATAGTAGTTGCAATTGTAGGAATATGGACTGCTGATATCATCCTGACGGCTCTCCGTATATTCACCGCCATAACTTGCGTGGATATGCAAGTCTTCCAAACCGTGAATCTTATAATCAACCTCGAAATTGCCTGTGAAGTCAGAAGACTTTGCGTTGATCCATACTTGGTTCAGATAAGCCACAGGGTTCTGTGGTGAGTTGGTATTAGCTGTCGTTGTCCATGTAGGATCACTGAAAGTATTTACGGAAATTGCATTCTGCCAGTAACCTCCGAAATAAGTCTGATAAATAGCATCGTTACTCCTTACAGGCTGTGTCGGATCCATCGAAAGTGCACCGCCAATTGCTGTACCAGCATCTACATAACGGTCTGTCTCATGCATATACTTAGCGGAAATGTTGAAATTAAGATGATCATTGAGCAACGACGGTGAGAGGTTAATACCTGCATTGAAACGGTGCATCCAGGAGTTGTCGATGATACCCTGATCACCCTGGTAACCTACAGAAACACGGTAAGGTACATTCTTTATTCCACCTGTAATGGAAATATTGTGGGAAGTACTAACCGCTGTGCGGAAAATCTCATCCTGCCAGTCGGTATTATAACTGCCAAGTCCTTGGGCATCTGCGCCAATAATGTTATGTACGAGGTCTCGATACTCATCACCGCTCAATACATCGTAACGTTTCTGTGTAGTTGAAACTGTTACGTCACCATTATATGAGATATGAGGAGCAGATTTTTTACTACCCTTCTTAGTGGTAATGATGATTACACCGTTAGAAGCTCTCGAACCATAAATTGCAGTTGCTGAGGCGTCCTTCAATACCGTGAATGTCTCGATATCGTTCGGGTTGATCATAGCCAATACATTACTCATACCTGTTGCAGTGTTATTGTCTATCGTAAGACCATCGATTACGAGCAACGGATCGTTACTTGCGTTCAGAGACGAGCCTCCACGAATACGTATTTGTGCTCCAGCACCTGGCGTACCACCGGAAGTGATAACGTCAACACCGGCAATTTTACCTACAAGCATATCGGTAGCATTGCTTGTGATACCCTTACTCATGTCATCAGGCTTGATGGCAGTTACAGAACCTGTCAAGTCGGTTTTCTTGGCACGACCGTAACCGATGACAACCACGTTGTCAAGCGTCTGTGAGTCTGGCTCCAATGTAATCACCAAACCAGGCTTAAGTGTTACTGTCTTTGTCGTGTAACCGATGTAAGATACTTGGATTGAAGTTCCTGGTTCGGCGGTAATAGAGAAATTACCGTCAAAGTCCGTAATGACACCACCTTCCTGTCCTACAACACGGACGGTAGCACCGATTACTGGTTCACCGGAAGCATCCTTGACATGCCCCTTAATAGAGCTTTGAGCAAAGGCTCCTACTGATAGGAACAGCCCTATCAGAAGGGCATAGAACCTAATAGAGGTTTTAATTTTTACCTGCTTCATCTTTTTGTTTTTTTTAGTTAACCAAATATAATCAATTATTTCTTTATTATCTCATGGTAAATGCGTAGTAGGTATGCGCCTGTTTTTCTTATTGCAAAAATAAACTTGTTGTAAACAAATTCTTTTTCTTTTAAAAAAAATATGTAATTTTCACTATGCAAACTTTTGAGTAGGTA
>JAJQAR010000242.1 GCA_021203705.1 Prevotella sp.
CCGTGAGCATATCGCACCGTCTATGTGCTATGCCTACGCTGCATTGAAGGAAGGCTCACCATTCATCATGGGTGCACCGAACACCACGGTTGACATTCCGGCAATGTGGGAGTTGGCTGAGGAAACGAAGATGCCGATAGCCGGCAAGGACTTCAAGACTGGCCAGACACTTGTAAAGAGTGGTTTTGCCCCAATCATCGGCACACGCTGCCTTGGACTGAGCGGTTGGTTCTCAACAAACATATTAGGCAACAGAGACGGTCTTGTTCTTGACGAGCCAGACAATTTCCGCACAAAGGAAGTATCAAAGCTCTCCACGTTAGAGACAATTCTGAAGCCAGATGTACAGCCAGATCTGTACACCAACTATTATCATAAGGTACGTATCAACTATTATCCTCCACGCAACGACAACAAGGAAGGCTGGGACAACATCGACATCTTTGGTTGGATGGGTTATCCTATGCAGATAAAGATCAACTTCCTTTGCAGGGACTCAATCCTTGCCGCTCCGTTGCTGCTTGACCTCACATTACTGAGCGACCTTGCCGCACGCGCCGGAAGATATGGCATACAGCGTTTCCTGAGTTTCTTCCTCAAGAGTCCTATGCACGACTATACAAAGGGCGAGGAAGCAGTAAACAACCTTTACCAGCAATATACAATGCTGAAGAACGCTCTCCGTGAGATGGGTGGTTACGAGGCAGACGAAGAAATAGACTAATCTAAGATCAAAAAAGACGCAACAAAAAAATCACCGCAGGATATTGTGCGGTGATTTTTTATCTTATAGGATTTAAGTATATAAGTTAAACTTAATTCCTAATCATATCAAGCCTGTACCAAAGCGGCTGTATCAGAAGCAATCATCAATTCCTCATCGGTAGGGATAACACATACTGTTACCTTTGAGTCTGGAGTAGAGATGACGGCCTCCTCACCGTGAACTTCATTGTTCTTCTCAACGTCAAATGCAACGCCCATGAAGTCAAGACCACGGCATACATCCTCACGCATAGCACACTGGTTCTCTCCTACACCTGCCGTGAACACAATGATATCGCAGCCACCCATAGCAGCAGCGTAAGCACCGATATATTTCTTGATACGGTAGTTGTACATATCAATGGCTATCTTTGCTCTCTCATTGCCCTTAGCAACAGCAGCGTCAACCTCACGCATATCAGAAGAAACACCAGTAACACCGAGGAGTCCGCACTTCTTGTTGAGGAAGTTGGACATTCCGTCAGCATCAAGGTTGAGTTTCTTAGCTAAATAAGTGATAGCACCACCGTCGATGTCTCCACTTCGGGTACCCATCATAAGACCCTCAAGAGGGGTAAGACCCATAGATGTATCAACACACTTTCCTTTGTAGACAGCAGCAATACTACCACCATTACCAACGTGGCAGGTTATAATCTTTTTGTCAGCAGGGTTCACGCCAAGGAAGTCGCAAACACGCTGTGAGACGTAACGGTGACTTGTTCCGTGGAAGCCATAGCGACGCACTCCATACTGCTGATAGAGCTCATATGGAATAGCATAAAGATAAGAATGAGCCGGCATTGTCTGGTGGAAAGCGGTGTCGAACACGCCCACCTGTGGCAGACCAGGCATAAGTTCGCTGACAGCATTGACACCCTTGAGGTTAGCCGGATTGTGCAAAGGAGCGAGGTCACTGACATCCTCAAAAGCCTTCAACACCTCTTTTGTCAATAATACACTCTTGTTGAACTTCTCACCACCATGCACCATACGATGACCGACAGCGTTGATTTCCTTCAAATCCTTTATCACACCTATCTCTGGGTCTGTCAACAATGAGAATATGAATTTTACACCCTCTGTATGCTCCGGGATGTCATGCATTATCTGTTTCTTCTCACCGTTGGCAAGTTTCACTTTCACAAAAGCCCCGTCAAGACCAACACGCTCTGCGCCACCGGAAGTCATGACTGACTTATCATCCATATTATACAATGCGTATTTGATAGATGAGCTACCACAATTCAATACTAATATTTTCATGTTCTTCTTCTCCTTTAATAACGAACTTACTTTTTAGCATCCATAGCCTGGCAAGCTGTGATTGCCACCATCTTATATATATCATCAACAGAGCAACCACGGCTGAGGTCGTTAACCGGGCGTGCGATACCCTGAAGAATAGGACCGAGAGCAACGGCGTCGCCAAGACGCTGAACGAGTTTATAAGCAATGTTACCTACTTCGAGGCAAGGGAATACAAGAACATTAGCCTTACCTGCGATGTCACTGCCTGGAGCCTTCTTTGCACCAACAGAAGGAACGAGAGCAGCGTCTGCCTGGAGCTCACCATCAACCTTGAGAGATGGGTCAATTTCCTTGGCCAACTTTGTAGCCTCAACCACCTTGTCGACAACCTCATGAGAAGCACTGCCCTTAGTTGAGAAACTGAGCATAGCGACACGTGGATCAGCGAAACCAGCCACCGACTTAGCCGTCTGTGCAGTACAAACAGCAATCTGTGCCAATTGGGAAGCATCTGGCATAGGAGTAACGGCAACGTCACCAACAACAAGAATACCATCCTCACCATATTGAGGCTGCTTTGTAACAAGCAACATAGCACCACTTACACAAGTAATGCCTGGTGAGCACTTGATAATCTGCAATGCTGGGCGGAGTGTGTCGCCAGTGGTACTCAAAGCACCGCTAATCTGACCGTCTGCATCACCAGTCTTGATAATCATACAACCATAATAAAGAGGGTTCTTGACAAGCTCACGGGCCTGTTCAATTGTCATGCCCTTCTTCTTACGCAATTCAGCGAGCAGTTGGGCATATTCCTCACTCTTTGGACTGTTTTCCGGGTCAACGATAGTAGCCTTACCGATGTTTTTGAGACCCCATTTCTCAGCCAAGGAATTAATCTCATCCACATTACCGATGAGGATAATGTTAGCCACGTCGTCTGCCAATACCATGTCGGCAGCCCTCAATGTGCGCTCCTCAGTAGCTTCCGGGAGCACGATGCGCTGCTTGTTGCTCTTCGCACGCGCAATAATCTGTTGAACTAAATCCATAGTTTTATAGTTTATTTTAAGGATATGTGTTTTACAAAATTTCTCTCATGCAAAAATAAAAAAAATATCTCAATAAAAGGAGATTAATAATCTTTTTTATCCGATAAAAAAATTTAAAG
>JAJQAR010000160.1 GCA_021203705.1 Prevotella sp.
CCGACGGGCAGCTTAAGACTGGCAGGGATGTCGTTATGATGGCGTTGCTTGGGGCTGACGAGTTCTCGTTCGGCACTCTGCCTCTCATCGTGCTTGGCTGCGTGATGATGCGCAAGTGCAACACCAACGCCTGCCCCGTGGGAGTGGCTACGCAGAACCCTGAGCTTAGGAAGAAGTTCCGTGGGCATTACGAGTACGTGGTCAACTACTTCCGTTTCCTTGCGCAAGAGGTGAGGGAATACCTTGCCGAGATGGGCTTCAAGCGGCTTGACGACATCATCGGACGTACTGATCTTATTGAGGTAAGGGAGAGACCAGAAGGCTCGAAGGCTGCCACGATGGACTTCACACGCCTGCTGCACTCCGACAACGAAGGCGAGGCACTGCACTGGGATCACCGCCCCTTCACTCAGGTGAAGGACGTGAAGGACTTCGACATCATCAACGATGCCAAGTCGGCTCTTGAGACGGGCAAGGAGATAAACCTTGAGTACACGATAAAGAACACCGACCGTGCCGTCGGCACAATGTTGGCAGGCATAATAGCCAAGAAGTGCGGCGAGCAGGGGATGAGCGACTCCACCATCAACATCAAGTTCAAGGGAAGCGCAGGGCAGAGCTTCGGAGCGTTCCTCACCAAGGGCATCAACCTTAAGCTTGAGGGCGAGGCGAACGACTACTTCGGCAAGGGGCTGTCGGGCGGACGCATCAGCATACTGCCCCCAATGCGCACCAACGCCTCCTTCGTGGCTGCGGACAACATCATAGCAGGCAACACGGGTCTCTACGGGGCTACCACGGGGGAGCTGTACGTCAACGGCCGTGTGGGCGAGCGTTTCGGAGTGAGGAACTCTGGGGCGATAGCCGTGATAGAGGGAGCAGGCGACCACTGCTGCGAGTATATGACGGGCGGGCGTGTCGTTGTGCTTGGACTGACGGGCAGGAACTTCGCCGCAGGCATGTCGGGCGGCGTGGCTTACGTGTGGAACAAGAACGGGGACTTCGACTACTACTGCAATATGGACATGGTGGAGCTGTCGCTCGTTGAGGAGTCGAGCTACCGCAAGGAGCTGCACGAACTTATCCGTCAGCACTGGCTCTACACAGGCTCAAGCCTGGCACGCACTATGCTCGACGACTGGAACAAGTACGTGGAGCAGTTTATTCAGGTAGTCCCCATCGAGTACAAGCGAGTGCTTCAGGAGGAGCAGATGAGGAAGTTGCAACAGAAGATAGCAGACATAGCAAGAGATTATTAAGTCATGGGAAACCCGAAAGCATTTCTGACCATACAGAGGAAGGAGGCTGGTTACCGCCCCCTTTCGGAGAGAGTGAACGACTTCTCGGAGGTGGAGCAGACGCTCAACACTAAAGACCGCCAGGAGCAGGCGAGCCGCTGCATGGACTGCGGCGTGCCTTTCTGCCACTGGGCTTGCCCCTTAGGCAACCGTTGCCCTGAGTGGAACGACGCACTCTACAAGGGCAAGTGGGAGCTTGCCTACAAGATACTGAGCAGCACCAACGACTTCCCTGAGTTCACGGGGCGCATCTGCCCAGCCCTCTGCGAGAAGAGCTGCGTGCTTTACCTCACCGACCACCAGCCCACCACCAACCGTGAGGACGAGGTGGCTATTAGCGAGAGGGCGTGGACGGAGTGCTACATACAGCCCACGCCTCCCAAGGAGCGCAACGGACGGAAGGTTGCCGTCATCGGCTCAGGACCCGCAGGGCTTGCCGCAGCCAACCAGCTGAACAAGAAGGGCTACACCGTCACGGTCTTCGAGAAGAACGAGGCGGCTGGGGGCTTGCTGCGCTACGGCATACCCAACTTCAAGCTGCAGAAGAACGTCATCGACCGCCGCATACGCCTGATGAAGCAAGAGGGAGTGGAGTTCCTCTACGGGCAGGCGGTGGACGTGACACGGCTGCCCGAGGGCTTCGACGCTTACGTGGTGGCTACCGGCACTCCGCAGGCTCGTGACCTCAACATACCGGGGCGTGAGCTTAAGGGCATACACCTCGCCTTGGAGATGCTCTCGCAGCAGAACCGCATCCTCGCAGGCGTGCAGTTCCCCAAGGAGGAGCTGGTCAGTGCGAAGGGCAAGCGTGTGCTGGTGATTGGCGGTGGCGACACGGGGAGCGACTGCATAGGCACTGCCCACAGGCAGGGCTGCAAGTCGGTCGTGCAGATTGAGATAATGCCCAAGCCTCCCGTAGGCGACAACCCCGCCACCCCTTGGCCCAACTGGCCAGTCATCCTTAAGACGACCTCCAGCCACGAGGAGGGCTGCGAGCGCCGTTGGCTCTTGAACTCCAACCGTTTCCTTGGCAAGGACGGTCGGGTTACTGGCGTGGAGGTGGAAGGCGTAGTGTGGGAGCCGAACCCCAACGGCGGCAGACCCACCATGAAGCTTGACGGCAAGAAGGAGATAATAGAGTGCGACATGGTCTTGCTCGCCATGGGCTTCCTCAAGCCGCAGCAGCCTGAGTTCGCCCCCAACGTGTTCGTGGCTGGAGACGCTGCCACAGGAGCTTCCCTCGTGGTGCGCTGCATAGCCGGCGGGCGCAAGGCTGCCCAGGCGGTCGACGCTTACCTCAGGAGCAAGTAACCTCCCCTACACCTTATATAATCGTGGTATAAGCCCTTCCCTCATCGCGAGGGAGGGGCTTTTCTTATGCCTTAGGGTGAGGCTTTGCGGTCGATTAACTTAAGCGATTGCGGTCGATTAACTTAAGCGATTGTGGTCGATTAACTTAAGCGATTGCGGTCGATTAACTTAAGCGATTGCGGTCGATTAACTTAAGCGATTGCAGTCGATTAACTTAAGCGATTGCGGTCGATTAATTTAATCGATTGCGAAGGGTATTATATGGGCTTGCGGGTAATAAAGCGAGGGGCTCGGGCGTTTATAGGGTATGTTGGTGAGAGCGCGCGCTAAGATTAACCTCGGCCTGAGCGTGGTGGGCGTCAGGGAGGACGGCTATCACGACCTGGAGACAGTGTTCTACCCCATCCCGCTCGCTGACGAGCTGCTGTTGGAGCCTGCCCAGAGGGATGAGCTCCTCTGCTCGGGCATCCCCGTGGAGGGACGGAGCGAGGACAACCTCGTGTGGCGAGCCGTCAGGCTGCTCAGAGGTGAGGGCTTCCCTGTGCCGCCCCTTAGGATATGTCTGCACAAGAA
>JAJQAR010000203.1 GCA_021203705.1 Prevotella sp.
GTGCCATTCCTACATTGGTTATAATGCCATAGTCTGGCTCAACGATGTCAACGAGCTGCTTTATCTCTCCAAGGTGGTTGGCTCCCATTTCTATCACCGCAATGTCGTTTTCCTTCGTTAATCTCAGCAGCGTTTTCGGCACACCAATATGGTTGTTGAAATTCCCCTGTGTGTAAAGCACGTTGTATTTCTCTCTCAATACGGTGGCGATAAGCTCCTTAGTGGTCGTCTTTCCATTGGTTCCCGTTATGCCGATTATTTTCGTACCCAATTGGCGGCGGTGGTAGTTGGCTAATTTCTGCAGTGTCAACAGGCAGTTGTCCGTCAAAATATACCGCTCATCGCCTTCCTTGCAATATTCTTTCTCATCGACAACAGCATACGAGCAGCCCTGCGTGAGTGCTTTTTCTGCGAAAGCATTGCCGTTGAATGAAGTGCCTTTCAAAGCAAAGAATATAGAGCCTTCAGGACAGTCTCTACTATCAGTAGTTACTTGTGGATGCTCCTTGAAAATGCCGTAAAGTTCTGTAATTTCCATATCTTTTTATGTTATATAATGCAAAGTTAGTTAATGTTGCATAAAAATCAAAATAAAAAAAATAGAAACATCTTTGCGATTGATAAATTAACGGAAAGTAAAAAACTTTTAGTTAAAATATCACTTAACAAAAGAAAAATTTGGTTTAAGTCTATTTTTATTTTAATTTTGCACAAAATTTAATTGCACGACAGATTAAATGAAATCACTAAAATTACTTCTTGCCGTTGCGTTGTGTGGCTTGCTCTCGTCTTGTTTTAAGGATGAGCCACTCAATGCCGAGTGCGACATAGAACAGGCTTACGTACATGTCGATAATCCCACTGATATCTTCTATTCTGCTACTGACACTTTGATAAATGTGTTGTCTGATGTGACAGATATTACTTTCAGTGTAAAAGCTGGCGTTGACCTCACCGCAATGTCTCCTCTGTTCATAATTACCGATGGTGCTACAATCAGTCCTGCTAATGGCTCTACTCATGATTTCAGTAATAAAACTTCCGTTGTATATACGGTAACGTCGCAGGATGGAAAATGGAGCCGCGTTTACAACGTGAAATTTGAGGAATATACTCCTCCGCTTACCGAATTTAGTTTTGAACACTATTATCTGACTGATGGTGCTAACGGTGGACAATATTATGTGTGGTCTGATCTCAACGAGGATGGCTCTGAGATGGGCAATTGGGCTACTGGTAACCCTGGCTTCAACCTTAGTATGGGTAGCTCGGCAGCTCCTGATGATTATCCAACGGTAATGTTGCCCAATGGCTATAAAGGTGCAGGTGTGCAGTTGACTACCCGCAGCACAGGACCATTAGGTGCGCTTGTGGGCAGACGACTTGCCGCTGGGAATCTTTTCTTGGGATATTTCGATTTGAGCACTGCATTGACAAACACATTACAATCAACAAATTTCGGTTTGCCCTTTGACCATAAACCGTTGCGATTGACTGCATATTACAAATATTCCCGTGGCGATTCTTATCAGGATGAGGATGGCAATATCATAGATGTTCAGGATATGGGCAATATCTATGGCGTTTTCTATCTCAATCACGATGCCAAGGGAAATGCCTTGGTATTGCATGGTGATGATATAAAGACCAGTTCGCAAATCGTGGCGATAGCCGATATCGGCGGCTTGGACGAGACTGATGAGTGGACGGAGCTAAACGTAGACTTCGTGTATAATATGGATGTTGACGAAGACCTGCTTGCATCACAGGGCTATAGTCTCGCTATTGTCTGCACTTCGAGTTTCTATGGGGCTTCGTTCCGTGGTGCTATCGGCAGTACTCTCTGTGTAGATGAAATTAATGTATTATGGGAAGAAACATCTGACGAAGAAACAGAAGAATGAAAAGAATATTTTTATTATCCATATTGGCGGTGTTGATGGTCATTTCGGCGCATGCGTCAACTTTTACCGACAGTCTGTCGTATGACATCCGTTTTGGTTACAGTGTTGGTGGCACGATGCCTATCGGTATGCCTGCCACTATCAGAAAGTTGGACAAATACTCCCTTGAGGCCAACGTTCAGATAGGCATTGACGTGTACGAGAGGTTCAGCAACAGATGGGGACTTGCCACTGGCTTGCGCCTTGAAAACAAGGGGATGAGCATCGAGGCAACAGTGAAGAACTATCACATGACGATGGTGCGTGGCGGTCAGACGTTGGAGGGACGCTTCACTGGTCATAACGCTACTGATGTTACTCAGTGGATGTTCCCCCTGCCTGTTCAGGCTGTCTGCTACCTTGGTGATAAATGGCTACTGAGGTGCGGACCGTATATCTCATACGTCCACTCACACAGCTTTTCCGGACAGGCATCAAACGGTTATCTGCGTGTTGGCGACCCGACAGGTGCCAAGGTGGAGATAGGTACTGATGAGGGCACGCGCGGCTCCTACGACTTCTCCGATGATCTCCGCAGGTTCCAGTATGGCGTTCTTGTAGGTGCTAACTGGCGTTTCTACAAATCTTGGGGGCTCCTCGTTGATGTGTCTTGGGGTCTCAATGGTATCTTCAAGAGCGATTTCCATACCATAGAACAGACGTTCTACCCAATATATGGTACAATAGGCTTGTCTTACCATATCAAATAATATCGAATAAACACCTAATAATAAAATAATAATAACTAAAAAAGAATTTATATGAACAAAATTTTTACTTTTATTGCGGCTTGCGCCATGAGCCTGACGGCCATGGCAACGGACTACACAGGTACATTGAACGTTAGTGTTTCAGGAAGTGCTTTAGACCCAGTGGAGACAACTATCTCTGTAACAGAACAAGCAGATGGAAAATACACTTTCTCTCTTAAGAACTTCTCGATGGGTATAGATGTCGGAACTATTGAAGTTACAGATATTGAGGCTACAACTGATGAAAACGGTAACATTACACTTTCATACGATGGTGATGTAACTATTCAGGATGGTGATGACGATAGCACGACTTGGACTATGGCTGGTTCGTCTGTTGCTCTGACTATGACTTCTACAATCTCTGGAAATACCCTTAATGCGGATTTGTCGATAACCGTAATGAGTTTCTTGAAAGTCAGTGTATCTTTCGAAGGCGAGGCTGCCGCAGCAAGCAGTTCCAATTCTGTCAACTATACGGATAGTTTATATATTACAGTTGGGGGAAATACATTGGATCCTGTGGAGGCAACTATAACTATCACCGAGCAGGAGGATGGCAAATATACCTTTACATTAAAAAATTTCGGTATTGCAAGCATGGGTATGAATGTAGGTACTATTGAAATGACTGATGTAGATGGAACAACAGGTGAGGACGGTGTTGTTACTATGTCAACGACACAGACTGCCACTATTACTGATGGTGATGACCCTGATGTAACATGGTCGATGGCTGGTCAGACTGTTGATGTTACAATGACCGCTACAATGACTGAAGAAAGTCTTTATGCTGAAATAACAATCAACTTATACGGTTACTTGAATGTTTATGTCGTATTCGGAACAAGTGAATCAACAGGCATTAAGGCTGCAACAATCAGCAATAACAGTGGTGTTGAGGCAATTTATGACATGAGCGGCCGCAGGTTGAACTCTCTCATAAAGGGTGTAAACATCATCCGCAAGGCTGACGGAACAACCGTAAAGGTTCTCCAAAAGTAAAATAACAATCGCTTATTGAAAAAATAAGAATCCCGAATATCAAGTTGTTCGGGATTTTTTGTGTATCTTTGCGAATGTCTTTTACGTTTCGTGAAGTAAACTGTTAATGCCATTATGGAGAAACTCATTCACTATGTTTGGAAACATAGGTTGTTCCCGATAAAGCCGCTAATAACCTCAGAAGGGAAACTGGTTGAGGTGATAGACCCAGGATTGTCAAACAGTAATGCTGGACCGGATTTCTTCAACTCGAAGATCAAGATTGGCGGCACGCTGTGGGTAGGCAACGTGGAGATACATGATGTCTCTTCGGATTGGTATGTACATGGGCATCATAAGGATGCGGCATACGACAATGTGGTGCTCCATATCGCTGGGAAGATTGACACCGACGTAAGGACTTCGGATGGCAGGACAGTGGCGCAACTGCAACTTGAAGTGCCTGATTATGTGCGCAACAACTATGTGGAGTTGCTTACTACTGATCATTATCCGCCGTGCTATGCCATAGTGCCGAGCCTTAGCAAACTTGAGATGCACGGCTGGCTGAGCAGTCTCCAGACAGAGAGGTTGGAACGGAAAACGGATGATATAGTGAGAAGGGTAGCCCTTTGCGAAGGCTCGTGGGAGAGTGCGCTGTTTGTTACTATGGCACGCAATTATGGCTTCGGGGTAAACAGTGAGGCTTTTGAGGCGTGGGCATACAACATACCGTTGCAGAGCGTGGCGCACCATAGGGATGACCTTTTCCAGATAGAGGCGATTTTCATGGGCCAGGCAGGGCTTCTCAATCCAGATGCTATTCCTGAACGTTACCGTGATGAGGCTATCAGAGAGGGCTATTTCAGTAAGTTGCGTGACGAATATCAATATCTTGCTTCTAAGTTTGGCTTGAAACCTATGGACGCAAAGCGGTGGCGTTTCCTTCGTCTTCGTCCGCAGAACTTCCCGCATATCCGCATATCACAACTTGCCAATCTTTATTATTCCCGCAAGAGTGATTTGAGTCGTCTTGTGGAATGTTCCGACGTTAAGCAGATGAAAGAAATGCTCCGCACGCAGGTAACGCCTTATTGGGAGACTCATTACATTTTCGGAAGTTCCAGTGTCAAGAACAAGAAAAACGTTTCGGATGCCTCTCTCAACTTGCTTCTTGTCAACACGGCAATTCCTATGCTCTTTGCTTACGGCAGGCACCGCCATGATGAGGCTTTGTGTGAGCGAGCATTCGACATGTTGGAACAGTTGAAGGCTGAGAACAACAACATAGTGCGTATGTGGAAACAGTGTGGGTTGGAAGTCGATACGGCTGGCGGCAGTCAGGCTCTTATCCAACTGAAAACAGCTTATTGCGACAAAAAGGACTGTCTTAGGTGCCGTATCGGTTATCATTATCTCCGCAATTCTATGGAGGCTAAAGGAGAAATATAAACAGATGAAAGAAGGATGAAAGATTATATATTTACCACACGGATGCTGGTCCGTGATTATGAATGTGACATAGAGGGTATTGTCAACAATGCCAACTATCTGCATTACACGGAGCACACCCGTCATTTGTTCCTCAAAGAGCATGGTCTCAGTTTTTCAGGAATGCACAAAAAAGGTGTGGATGCTGTGGTGGCGAGGATGACATTGCAGTTCAAGATACCTCTGCGGTGTGATGATGAGTTTCTTTCCTGTCTTAACCTGCGGAAGGATGGGCTGCGGTATGTATTTATCCATGACATCTATCGTGCTTCTGATAATAAGCTATGTTTCAAAAGTGAGGTGGATGTGGTGTGCCTTGTTGACGGGAAACTCGCAAACAGCGAGGAATATGATGAAGCCTTCGGCTTTTAAATTATATAGGATGGAAGAACAGGAAATCTTGAATATGCTGACACTTACTAAGATGAGTCATTTCAACTTAGTGGAGATGTTGCAGCTATACCGTGCGGCTGGCAGTGCCACCACCATAATCGAAAACAGGAAGGATATCAAGAGTATCATTCCTGAATGTTCCCAAAAGGTTTCCGACAGTCTTCAAGACATTGACGAGATACGCAAGCTCGCTGAGAACGAACTGGAGTTTGCTATCCGTAATGACATAAATATCCTTCCTATAGATACACAATATTATCCTCACCGCCTTGAACAATGTGAGGATGCTCCATTGGTGCTGTTTTTCAAGGGTAATGCTGAACTGAATAGAAACAGGGTAATAAATATTGTGGGTACCCGCCATTGCACATCCTACGGTCAGGATATGGTAAAGGAGTTTGTGGAGTGCCTAAGCAAACTTTGCCCAGAGGTACTTATTGTCAGTGGTATTGCATACGGTATCGATATCTGTGCTCACCGTGCTGCTTTGGAAAATGGGCTTGACACGGTGGCTGTTCTTGCGCATGGCCTCGACTATCTCTATCCTACTATGCACAAGGCAACGGCTGACCGCATGCTGACGCAGGGAGGATTGCTCACCGAGTTTTTCACGAATACTAATGCGGATAAGTTGAATTTCCTCCGCCGCAACCGTATCGTGGCTGGCATTTCTGATGCTACTATTTTGGTGGAGAGTGCCGCTCATGGTGGCGGTCTCGTCACGGCTCGTATCTCACAAAGTTACAACAGGGATGTGTTCGCCTTCCCTGGAAATGTCCACGCCCGCTATTCTGAGGGTTGCAATAACCTTATCAGGGATAATAGGGCTGGTCTTATCTGTAATGCTGATGATTTTGTGAATGCCATGGGCTGGCAGGATGATGTGAAACTCAACAAAGCCCGCAAGAAGGGTATAGAACGCATGCTGTTCCCGGAACTTACCGATGAAGAGAAAATCATTGTTGATGCTTTATTACAGACGGACAACCAACATATCAACAACCTTTCCACACAAACGGAAATGCCGATGGGCCGCCTTACGGCGTCTCTTTTCTCTCTTGAGATGAAGGGTGTTGTCAGGGTACTGGCTGGTGGTGTTTATCATCTGATTGTTCAGCAGTAAAATGAAGATAGGCAACATACAATTTGGGGAGCGTCCCGTGCTCCTTGCACCAATGGAGGATGTAACGGACATTGGCTTCAGGTTGCTTTGCAAACGCTATGGGGCGGCAATGGTTTACACCGAGTTCGTCAGTGCGGAGGCTCTCGTGCGCTCTATTAAGTCAACTGTCTCCAAACTCACTATAAGTGACTCGGAACGGCCTGTCGGCATACAGATTTATGGCAGGGATGTTGATGCTATGGTTGAGGCTGCGAAAATCGTGGAACAAGCGAAACCTGATTTGATCGACCTGAATTTCGGTTGTCCGGTAAAGAAAGTTGCCAATAAGGGTGCAGGGGCTGGTATGTTGAAAAACATTCCTCTTATGCTTGACATTACCCGCGCTGTGGTAAACGCTGTGAAAGTGCCGGTAACGGTGAAAACTCGTCTTGGGTGGAGCTTTGAGGAATTGATCATAGAGGATCTTGCGGAAAAGTTGCAGGACTGTGGCATTCAGGCTCTCACCATTCATGGGCGCACCCGCTCTCAGATGTACACGGGTAATGCCGACTGGACATTAATTGGTAAAGTGAAACAAAATCCTCGCATAAAAATTCCTATCATCGGCAATGGTGATATTACAACGCCAGAGCAGGCTCTGCATGCATTCAATACTTACGGGGTTGATGCCATAATGGTGGGGCGTGCCACCTTCGGTCATCCGTGGATTTTCAAGGAAATGCGTGACTTCCTCGACGGCAAAGAGCCAGATCCAGCATTGGACTTCAACCGCAAACTCGACATTATCGAGGAAATTCTCCGTATCAATGTGGAGCGTATCGATGAGTATCGTGGCATTTTGCATACCCGTCGCCACCTCGCCTCCACTCCTATATTTAAAGGTATTCCCGATTTCCGCCCAACTCGTATCGCCATGCTCCGTGCCTCAACAATGGAAGAACTGTTGTCTATTTTGGAGGACTGTAGAAAACGGCTTGGTTGAAAACTGAGCTACGCTCGATTTATGTAATGCGTTTTTCGCTATGTGCGGACATAATAAATCAGCTTAAAAATCCATATCACAGGTATATGTAGTACGATTCTCAAATTAGGCGGTGAAAACAGAAAAATCGACACTACGTGATGTAATGTCGATCGAATGATAGGTATAATCGTTATTTTTATGTTATATATCCTTGTTGTCGTTATGTCATCGTTATACCGCTATTTCTTCTTGACGTGCCATTCTTCCGCCTCTGGATCATCATCACCTGTACCAAGTGTCAACTTGAATACTTTCGGCAGGGAGACGTTGAAACGGTATGACCTGTTACGCTTGACATCGTAATCAGATCCAGATACAATAGTACCATCCTCCGTATTATAATCAGCGAAGGATATTGTGCCAGGATTGTAATCTGACGTGTATTTATATGTATATTCGTCATCACCATCCACATCACCATCGCATTTAACACTGAACTCAATGTGACATTTATAATCAGAAGTTTTATTTTCATATTCCGGAACGTATGCTATCCAAATACTGTCATTAGTTTTGGGAACAGGGTACATGTCGATTGTAGTAGATTCGCTTTGAGGTGAATCGTTGGCATCATCTACAAGGTGCAAACTCTCAACATAGTAGGTTTTATCTTCCACTTCTTCGTCATCATCCGTTACATAATCATCTTCTGAATATACATCTGTCGGAGCGCAATAGCCAGTGCTGTTGTAATGAACGAGCTTCACATCATAAATGTCAGGATAATACGTTGTTCTGGTTTTTGTCTTGGTAACATTCACGACGGTAATCTTTGCCATGGCACGCAACAGATTGATATCACCCAAATTCACTTCATTATCTGAAGTAGTAACAGATGCCAACGACGTTATTTTCTTCACTCCATAGAATGGGATATATATGCCGGAATAACCATTGTCTGTGTCTGCTGTGGGACACTCGAATGTCGCATCAAAGCCTTCACCTATATCGCCAGTACAGAGTTGATTTATGGTTGCACCTTCCATATCTTCGTCTAATGGGTATTCTTTCCAGTTGGCTATGAAAACCACGGTAAAGCCACCGTCTAAAGCATTTATTTTTTCTATGGAAGCGTCATCGAGTTTTCCTGATACCGAATATAAGGCTTGACTACCACTATTCTCAGGAGTAACTGTCTCTGGCGTGAAGGACATGACATATTTATGGCCGTCTGTACCGTCTGTATTGTCAAAGAAATAAATCCTGTAGCTTGGGTCTTCTGTGTTATAGTCCTTGATGTCATTTTCATTGGCAGCTACCGCATCATCTCCGGCACGTGTGGAGACTGTGAAATTCACATTCATGGGGGCGGCTGTGGCTGCCGCATCCTGCAGGTCATCATACTCATCAGTGAATGAGCATGAGGTCAGCGCACAAGCCGTGATGACTGATACCATGAGTAATATTATATTTTTTGCCATATATCTCATTTTTTATTTTTTCGCCAATGTA
>JAJQAR010000349.1 GCA_021203705.1 Prevotella sp.
GAGAAGAAAAGACAGGTTGACATTGCCACCGACGAAATCTTTCGATATCCCCTTATTGAATCTACAAAGGTGGCATTAGGACAAATGCTACGCAACAATAACGCTACCGTTGATGATATTGTGGATTATATTTTGGAATTGCGTAAATCAGGCAATTTCTGTCGTGTCGAGGAAGATAGCAACACCAACCGTGACCCGCAGATTATCTGCTCAATGGGAATAACCGATAATCATAACCTTGTAAAATAAATTAAACCATGAACGAGGAAAATTTTTACAATCTACTTGCAAACCATAAATTCGAGGATTTATTTATCGATGAATTGTGCTGGAACAATCCGAAAGGACAACGTTCATTGCCTCAATACATAATTGACGAAAAGATTATTGATATAACTGTCATCGCTCAACGTAATGGCTTCCAAATTCTCACTTGTCAGGTGAATGACATCCCTACTCATTCCTTATGCAAACAACTCGACAGCAAATTGCGTAATCAGGCGTACTATTATATTCTCATATTCACTCATAAAGATAGTGATTATCAATGCTGGGTGTCTCCTGTGGCACAACAGGGAAAGAGGGAAATGGTGATGATTGAATATACAAATAAGGAACAAACAAACTTTCTGTTCTCAAAACTGCAATCTATCACTTTCACATACAATGATGTGACTACTATCGCTGATGTGGTTGAACGTGTAAATCATGCATTCGCCATAAATTCAGAGAAAATCACAAAGGACTTCTATGCCGGTTTCAACAAGGAGCATAAGGCTTTCGCTGCGTTCATCTCTGGCATTAATGTTGATACCGACCGCAAATGGTATGCGTCTGTCATGCTCAACCGCCTCATGTTCTGCTATTTCGTCCAAAAGAAAGGGTTTCTGAACGATGATACTGAATATCTCTCCAACAAGCTGAAAGAGGTGCGCTCAACTGAAGGGAAGAATCAATTCTACCGCTCCTTTTACCGTGATTTCCTGCTCTCTCTGTTCCACGAAGGACTGAACAGCCCTCGTCATAATCCTGACTGGGAGAAACGTTTTGGGCGCATTCCTTATCTTAATGGCGGTCTGTTCGACATTCATCTGTTGGAGCAGCAATATTCCGATATTGACATCAAGGACGATGCTTTCGTCAGTCTTTTTGCCTTCTTCGACAAATGGCAGTGGCACCTCGACACTCGTATCACGGCTACTGGCAAGGATATAAATCCTGATGTCTTGGGCTATATCTTTGAGCAGTACATCAACGACCGTGCCGCTATGGGGGCTTATTACACTAAGGAGGACATCACGGAGTATATCTCCAAAAACTGCATTTTGCCTTATCTCTTTGACCGTGTTGCGGAATCGTCCTCCCGTGATGATTTCAAGTCAAATGGTTATGTTTGGAAGACATTAAAAGATAGTGGTGACAGATACATCTATAATGCGGTGAAGAAAGGTTATTCTACAAACTGGCGGCAACTCATTCCAGAAAACATTGCGCAGGGCTTAAATACCTCTGAACCGAATTTATTGGAACGCCGTGCCGACTGGAACACTCCTACTCCTGAGAAATTTGCGCTGCCTACCGAGATTTGGCGTGAGACAATAGAACGCTTTCAGCGTTGTGATGATTTATTGCACAAAATCAGCAACGGTGAAATCACCCAGATCAATGACTTCATCACATACAACCTCGACATCCGTCAGTTTGCGGAGGATTTACTCGTAAGTGCAACTGACCACCTTTTCGTGGAGCATTTCTATCACGCGCTCCAGAAAATAACAATCCTCGACCCTACTTGCGGCTCCGGTGCTTTCCTCTTTGCTGCAATGAATATTTTGGAACCGTTATACGAGACTTGTATCTTGCGTATGCAGGAGTGCCAAAAAGAGAACAACAATCTTTTCAAATCCGAACTTGACGAAATTAAAAGCAAATACCGCTCTAACATCCAGTATTTCATCTACAAGAGCATTATCCTGCGTAACCTCTATGGCGTTGACATCATGGCGGAGGCAACGGAAATTGCCAAACTACGCCTGTTCCTCAAAATGGTTGCTGTAGTTGAAGTTGACAAGTATGCCGACAACTTGGGCCTCGACCCTCTACCCGACATTGATTTCAATATCCGTTGCGGCAATACCCTTGTCGGATATGCCACACAACATGAATTAGACCAAAGTCTCGTTGGTGGTGATATGTACGCCAATAGCGAGTTTCGTGAAAAAGTCGAGAAAGAAATGGATGTAGTTGCAAAAGCCTATTCTGCTTTCAAGCAAATTCAAATGACTCAAAATGATAATATAACCGCTTTCAAAGAGGCTAAATCTCAACTGCGTGAAAGATTATCTTCTCTTAACTCTACTCTCAATAAGTATATGCACAAGAAAGGTACGGGTATGAGTTACGAGCATTGGCTCACTTCTTATCAACCATTCCATTGGTTGGCTGAGTTCTATGAAATCATTAAAGGTAATGGCGGCTTTGACGTTATTATAGGAAACCCTCCGTATGTTTCAATTAATAAGATAAATTATATAAAACCTGAAATAGGTTATAAATGTACTGACTTATATGCATACGTAATTCGTCGTGTTACTAGACTTTTATCGCCTAATGGCACTCATGGTTTTATAGTTATGCACAATCTCGCATTCAGTAAGAACTTCAAAGATCTTCGTGCCCTTCTGAAATCAAAAAATGGTTCAAAATGGTTCTCTTTTTACAGTAGAATACCATCTGGCTTGTTCTCTGGTGATGTTAGAGTTCGAAATTGTGTATATCTTCTTTCTCCAAAAGGCGAAAAATCATTCACCACAAGATTGCATAGATGGTTCACAGAGCAACGGGATGATTTGTTTGAAAATCTAAAATACAATTCTTTCGAATTTTCTGATGTCGTTCCTATGTTGGATAATAGCGATATGCAGTTAATCTATGAAAACAAAAAAGGCTATCCTATTTCACTGCTAAAAAATAAAACTTCAGGCAAGTTGCTGTATTTCAAACAAGTTGCTTATAATTGGTTAGCAGTTAGTAATTGCCCTCCTCCTGCCTATGACAAAAGCGGAAATACAATAGAGCAAACAAAATTAGCTAAACTCGCATTTTCTAAAAAATACTACAATTTCATTTTACTTTTGCTTTCTGGTAAGATTTTATTTACTAAATGGTTGGTCTATGGA
>JAJQAR010000281.1 GCA_021203705.1 Prevotella sp.
CCCGATGACAATAAAACAAACATAAAAATCAAATAAAATAGGGCGAAAGCCCATAATATTAACTTAAACTATTTTACAAAAATCATGCACAGAAAATTGCATTTGCTTATTGCTTTGATGCTTTTGGGCGCTTCTTCTGCTTTTGCACAGGTTACCACTTCATCATTGGCGGGCAAGGTCGTTGCTGACGGTGAGGATGTCATCGGCGCAACTGTCGAGGCTATTCATAAGCCTTCTGGCTCGCGTTACACTGCTGTAACCAATAGTAAGGGTATGTACACCATCAATGGTATGCGTGTCGGTGGCCCGTATGAGGTTAAAATCAGCTACATCGGTTACAAGACTGAAGTCATTGAGGGAATTACCCTTCAGTTGGCTGAAACTTACAACCTCAACACCAAAATGTCTGAAGACACCCAGCAATTGGGTGAGGTCGTGGTGGTAACAAAAGCTACTAAGTTCACCACAGAGAAAACTGGTGCTTCCACGAATATCTCTAATGACCAAATCGTGAACCTGCCTACTGTCAGCAGAAGTATCACGGATATCACTCGTCTATCACCTTACGGTGGCAACGAGATGAGCTTTGCCGGTACCGACGGACGTACTGCCAACTTCACGGTAGATGGTGCCAACTTCAATAACAATTTCGGTTTGAGCGATGACCTCCCTGGTGGCGGTAACCCGATTTCTATCGACGCTATCGAGGAATTGCAGGTTGTGATTTCTCCGTATGATGTCCGCCAGACTAACTTTATCGGTGGTGGTGTCAACGCTATCACTAAGTCTGGTACTAACACATTTAAGGGTACGGCTTATATCTATCACAAGAACGAGAATATGCGTGGTGACGCTGTCGAGAAGGAGCAGATCTCAGGCGCACGTACCACTGACCGACAGACTATCTATGGTATGACTCTCGGTGGACCTATCCTCAAGGATAAGCTGTTCTTCTTCGTAAACGGTGAGATTACCCAGACACCTACCGTTGCCAACCGCTGGCAGGGCTCGTCCGACGGTGTCGCTGATGCAAACAACTACATTTCTCGTACTACTCTCTCCGACTTGCAGACGGTTTCTGATTATGTAAAGCAGAAATATGGGTACAACACTGGTTCTTACACCAATTTCCCTGCTGACGAGAGTAACTACAAGATTTTGGCTCGCTTGGACTGGAACATCAACACGAAGCACCACCTCGCTTTGCGTTACAACTACACCAAGAACCGTCTTTGGAACTCTACTAACGCTACTTCAATGGACGGCGGTACGCGTATGTCCGGCTCACGTTTGTCACAGTATTCCATGTCATACGCCAACTCTATGTACGCTATCGACAACCTCGTGCATACTGTTTCTGTCGATTTGAACAGCCGTTTCACTGATAAGCTGTCTAACCAGTTCCTGTTCACATTCTCTAAGCTCGATGATGTACGTGCTACAAATTCCGATGAGTTCCCGTTCATTGATATCCTCAAGGACAACCAGAGTTATATATCTCTTGGTTATGAGCTATTCTCTTGGAATAACGCCGTTCACAACACGATTTATAACTTCAAGGATGATATCACTTATTATACAACCAACCATAAAATCACTGGCGGTGTGACTTTCGAACACCAGATGGCTGACAATATGTATATGCGTAATGGTACCGGTTACTATCGTTACTCAAGTCTGGATGACTTCCTCAGCGGTGCTACCCCTGAAATTGTCAATCTTACTTACGGTTACGACGGCGAGTCAAGCCCTGCCGCTCGTGTGCAGTTCAACAAGATTGGTATCTATGCTCAGGATGAGTGGAACATCAGCCAGAAATTCAAACTCACTTACGGTTTGCGTTTCGATGGACTGTTCTTCAACAACGGTGACCTTATGACGAACACTGCAATTTACAATTTGAACTACGACGGCCGCCATATCGATACTGGCAAATGGCCTAACGCAAGTCTTATCGTTTCTCCACGTGTTGGTTTCACATGGGATATCCTCGGTGACAAGAGCCTGAATCTCCGTGGCGGTACAGGTCTGTTCTCCGGCCGTCTGCCTTTGGTGTTCTTCACCAATATGCCTACAAACAGTGGTATGGTGCAATATAATGCGGTGATCAACTCGTCTTATGCAGCTGCTAATGGCTTCTCTATGAGTGAGTTCGCTGGTGGTCTGGTAACTGATGCTAACGGCAAGGCTACTATAAAGGCTCTGCAGGATAAACTTGCTTCTCTTGGTTATCCTCAGACTATCACGCCTGACGAAGGCACTGTTCCTTCTTCAATCTCTGCCGTTGACCCACATTTCAAGATGCCGCAGGTTTGGAAAACTTCTCTCGCTCTTGATTATGCTTTCCCTGTTAGCTTCCCCTTCACAATCACTGTTGAGGGTATTTTCAACAAGACAATTAACGCTGTTACATTGACCGACTGGAGTATTCCTTCTGTAGGTGGTTTCACTCGTTTCAATGGTGTCGACAACCGCCCTATCTATCCTGAGAATTTCCGCACTAACACAAGTGCTTTCGTCCTCAAGAACACCAGCAAGGGTTATGGTTGGACTGCCAACGTTACTGTTAACTTGCAACCAGCTGATTGGGTAAGCATCATGGCTGCTTATACTCACACTGTTTCTAAGGAAATCACTGGTATGCCTGGTAGCAACGCTGAGTCTGCTTTCACTTACGTTCCTACTTACGAGGGTCCTAACAACATTAAGTTGCACAACTCGCAGTATGTTACTCCTGACCGTTTCGTGGCTTCTGTCACTGGTCACGACAAGAGCGGCAACCACTATAGCCTTATTTATGAGACATGGCGCGGTGGCTACAACTATTCGTTCATGACTACCAACGATATGAACGGTGATGGTTACAACTACGATGCTATCTATATCCCAACCGACCAGCAGGTTGCCAACAACGAGTTCCGCTTCGTTTCTGAGGATGACAAGACTCGTTTCATGGACTATGTTCACAACAACAGCTACCTGAGCAAGCACCAGGGCGAGTATGCGGAGGGTTACAGCCTTTACAATCCTTGGGTTCACCGTATCGATGTTTCTTACAAGCATGACTTCAAATTCAACATTGCTAAGACGAAGCATACTTTACAGCTCAGTGCTGATATAAAGAACTTGCTTAACTTGTTCAACTCTAATTGGGGTG
>JAJQAR010000308.1 GCA_021203705.1 Prevotella sp.
CTATCACTTTCAGTAAGAATTTGTGGATGGAACGTGAGGATTTTATGGAGAATGCTCCGAAGAAATTCTTCCGTATGACACCAGGGGCTGAGGTACGGTTGAAAAATGCCTATATCGTGAAATGCACGGGCTGTACGAAAGATGTGGATGGCAATATAACGGAGATACAGGCGGAGTATGACCCTATAAGCAAGAGTGGCATGGAAGGTGCTAACCGTAAGGTGAAGGGTACTTTGCATTGGGTAAGCGTTGACCATTGCAGAAAAGCGGAAGTCCGTATCTATGACAGGTTGTTCAATGTGGAAAATCCTTCTGCTGAGAAATGTGATTTTAGGGAATTGCTTAATTCTGATTCTTACAAGGTTTTAAATAATTGTTTTGTTGAGGATTATGCTGCTAGCAAGAAACCGGGCGAATATCTGCAATTCCAGAGAATAGGCTATTTTATGCCTGATTTGGATACAACTCCTGAAAAACTTGTATTCAATAAAACAGTAGGACTTAAAGATACGTGGTCCAAGATTAATAAAGGGTTAACTTATATATACTAAAAATCCTCAAAAGTCAGAGCTTTTGAGGATTTTTCTGTATATAAACCTTGTATAACGTCAATTGTTGACAGTACCACCAACAATATCAAGAAGTTCGTTGGTAATAGCTTGTTGACGACTCTTGTTATATTGCAAGTTAAGATCACGAAGCAACTCATCGGCATTATCAGTGGCTGTCTGCATGGCGACCATACGAGCTGCATGCTCACTGGCATTGCTATCCAATAATGCAGTATAAATCATCAGGTGAGACAACTTAGGAATAAGCACAGAAAGTATGCTGTCCATGTCTGGCTCAACAATGAAATTATCGTTAAGTGGTTTTGCCTCCTCTTGTTCAGTATGCTTTCTGGCATCACCTCTTTTCTTAAGATACTCCTGGGATTTCTTTGTTGCTATTATCGAAGTCAAGTCACGTTCACGATCAGCTTCAAGTTCAGTAGTCAAGTCTATCGGCAAGAATGTTTTACGGGTGAGTATTTGAGAACCGGCACTCTTGAAATGATGATATATCATCTCCACACGGTCTATCTCACCGTTAGCGAATTTCGCTCCAATCTCACTTGCCAGTTCAATACACGATTGTACATTAGGCTTGTCTGCAATTGCAGAGAAATTGCCTCCAGATTTTAAACCAAGTTTTGCCACTTTCTCTGCGACTTTACGCCCTATGGGATAAATAATGATATTATCCTTACCGAGATGACTATATTCATTAACAGCCTGTTGCATCATTTTAATGACATTGGAGTTAAAACCTCCACACAAGCTACTGTTTGATGAGTATACAATCAAGGCGATACGCTTCACAGGGCGTTCCGTACTGAACACCGTCGTTGCATCTGCTTCTGACGCAATGAAAATCTTAAGAATATGTTCAAGCATTGTCTCATACGGAAGCATATTCTCAATCATTACCTGTGCATGATGAAGCTTTGATGATGCAACCATCTTCATCGCACTCGTAATCTTACGGGTGCTGTTGACAGACGATATTCGGTTTTTTATCTCCTTGAGTGATGGCATACGTTATTCTTTTTTATACTGACCTGCAATATCTGCCATTGTAGATTCGATGACTTTTGTGATAGAGTCGTCTATCTTACCAGCAGCTAATGTTTCTAAAGCATCTGCATGTGTAGAACGCATCTTGTCCAAGAACGTGTTCTGACATTCACGTACCTTATCTACTGGCACATCGTGCATTAAGCCGTGTGTTCCACAATATAATATCGCTATCTGCTCGCCTACTGGCATAGGGGAGTATTGTGGCTGGATAAGTAGCTGGTTGTTCTTACGTCCACGGTCAAGAGTCATCGCTGTTACGGCATCCATATCACTGGAGAACTTTGAAAATGATTCAAGCTCTCGATACTGTGCCTGGTCGATTTTCAATGTACCGGCAACTTTCTTCATACTCTTTATCTGTGCAGAACCTCCTACACGACTTACAGAAATACCAACGTTGATAGCCGGACGGAAACCTTGGTTGAACAAGTCTGACTCAAGGTAAATCTGACCGTCGGTAATTGAAATCACGTTAGTCGGGATATATGCGGAAACGTCTCCTGCTTGTGTCTCAATGATTGGCAATGCTGTGAGTGAACCACCACCTTTAACATGTCCTTTCATACACTCTGGTAGGTCGTTCATGTTCTCGGCTACTTCCTGCTGGTCATTGATTCTTGCAGCACGCTCCAACAGACGGCTGTGCAGATAGAACACATCACCAGGATATGCCTCACGTCCTGAAGGACGACGAAGAATCAGTGATACTTCACGATATGCAACTGCCTGCTTTGACAAGTCGTCATATACTACAAGTGCTGATTCACCACGGTCGCGGAAATACTCTCCGATAGCAGCTCCTGCAAACGGTGCATAATACTGCATAGCAGCCGGGTCGGCAGCTGTAGCTGCAACGATAATAGTGTAAGGCATTGCACCATGCTCTTTCAACGTAGCTACCAACGCTGCTACGGTGGATGCTTTCTGACCTATGGCAACATAGATACAGTAAACGGGCTTGCCTGCCTCATAAAAACTCTTCTGGTTGATAATCGTATCTACCGCTATGGCTGTCTTTCCTGTCTGGCGGTCACCGATTATAAGCTCACGCTGTCCTCGACCGATAGGTATCATTGAGTCTACAGCCTTCAGACCCGTCTGTAACGGCTCCTTTACTGGCTGACGGAAGATAACACCAGGTGCCTTACGGTCCAATGGCATTTCAAATGAATTCGTTAAATCTATATCTCCCTTTCCGTCAATAGCCTGACCAATAGGGTTGATTACACGTCCAAGCATATTGTCATTTACCTTGATACTTGAAATACGCTTTGTACGCTTAACGCTCATACCCTCCTTGATGCCTGACGTCTCTCCCAAAAGCACACAACCGACATTGTCCTCCTCAAGGTTCATGACGATTGCCATTGTGCCGTTCTCGAACTCCAATAGCTCGTTGGCTTCTGCATTGCGCAGACCGTAGATACGGGCAACACCATCACTAACCTCAAGTACTGTACCTACTTCATCGAAATCGGCATTCTCGGTAATTCCTTTGAGTTGCTCAAGGAGAACTTCAGATAC
>JAJQAR010000377.1 GCA_021203705.1 Prevotella sp.
GTTATTAAACTTTGCGGAAAACACAAAACATTTCAATACTTTATTTTACCATAACCTTCTTTGTCGTTCCATCGGCATAGCGGATAATGTTAATTCCTCTCTGCGGAACATTCAACTGTTTGCCGTCATGAGTATAACGGTTTGTTATCGCCTTACCGTCAACGGCAATGCTGCTAATTCCGCTTTCTCCTATCTCCTCTATATTCTTGAACTCCTTCCACACTTCCGCCTCAGCGTATGCTTCGGTTGCACCCGACGGTACTGACAGCACGCACGTGTTCATGTCAACACCTAAGAACACATCACTGTCATCACACACTGGCGGCTGCGGATTGAGGGAGGTAACCTGCTTTAAACTTGTGCAATATGCAAAGGCATAATCTCCGATAGTAGTAACTGTGGCTGGTATCTCTACCGTCTCAAGTGCAGTGCAGTACCAGAAAGTCGACTCCTCCAAGCGTGTCAATGAGCTGGGCAATACCACCGATTGCAACGCGCTACATCCACAGAACACCTGATAGCCTAATGATGTTACCGATGTCGGTATTCCCACTGTGGTGAGATATGCGCAACTGTAAAATGACAGGTCATCAAGATATTCCACCGTTTCGGGAATATCGTAGGAAACGGCCTGTGAGCCGGCGGGATATTGTATGAGAGTCGTCTTGTCCTTATTGAAGAACACTCCATACTCATCGGAACTGTAATAGTGATTGTCTTCTGAAACAACATAACTCTCCATCGATGTGCAGTCATAGAATGCCAACTCGCCTATGCTCTCCACCGCACTACCTATCTCCACCGTTTTAAGACTCGTGCAATAGCCGAATGCCTCTTCTCCGATACTTGTCACTGAGTTACCTATCTTTACTGATGTCAGCCCCTTGCACGTACTGAACGTACCGGCATTGATAGTTGTTACAAGGTCAGGTATTTCCACCGTCTCAAGACTATGACAGTAATAGAACGCCTCCTCGCCGATGTCTGTCAGCGTTGCCGGCAGGTCTATCGCCTTCAGATTCTCACAATAATAGAACGCCCAATTGCCTATACTGCGTACATTACTGCCCATATTCACTTCTTTCAGACGGTCGCTCCAGTAAAAAGCATAGTCCTCTATACTCTCCACCGTATTCGGTATGTCATATGATGTCTTCTTTGAGTTGCCCGGATATTGTATCAACGATGTCTTGTCGCCGTTGAACAACACACCGTATTCATCCGAACAATAGTTCTCACATCCTTCCGCAACAGTGATTTCAGTCAGTGCCGTACTTTCGTGGAAAACTGCATAGCCAAGACTTTTAAGTGTATTCGGCAGACTTATTGACGTGAGTCGGGAACAATAGGCAAACGCCTCATCACCGATTGTCTCCACTGAATCGCCCATGTTTACCGTGGCAAGGGAATAGCAGTCATAAAAAGCATAATCGCCGATATTCGTCACACTGTTCGGTATCGTTACCTCCTCAAGATTGGTACACCAATAAAACGCTTGGGCGGCAATGCCTGTCACAGAGTAAGTTACACCGCCATACGTCACGCTCTCTGGTATAGTCACACTCCCGGAATAATAGGTGTAATCTCCCGTCGTCGGCACCGTAACCTCTACTATCTGGTCTGTTTCTGACACGATATTATAGTAAATACCGCCGCCAACGATTGTCTGTGCAGTGGAATACGATAAGGTAAAGAATAATAAACAACTGGCGAGCAGCCATTTTGTAATTGTTTTTCTCATAACAATTTTGATTTTCTGTTTCGTATATTATGAACACTCTCAAATTTTTCCAACTTCTTATAATGTAAAACCGAGAAAGGCGTGAGAAACCCCGCGCCTTTCTTGGTATTATAGTCTATATAAATGTATCACTTATTTAACTATTATCTTCTTCACTGAACCGTCAGAGAACTTAACAACATTTACCTTGCCATTCTGCATACTCTGTATGCGCTGACCTGAAAGGTTGTAAACTTCATTAATACCCTCGCTCAATGCTGCATCGATAGAGTTGATGCCTGTGGTCTCGCTGATAGTATAGTTAATTGTAATCTTACCCATATCTATATCCTGGGTTCTACCATCAACAAAATAGTAGAAGAATCCTGCCGGAATTACAACCTCATACTCGCCCTTTTCTGAAAGTGCAATCTCCAATTCGATTGCCTCTCCCTCATCACAATACATATTAGGATTAACAGGAGTGATACCTGTTGCGGTCGTGTACAATTCGCCATCCTTATATACTTTGATATTGCTAAGAGAACCATCTACTACGTACATTCCTGTTTCACAACTGATTGTGATTGTACTTGTCGTTTCTGTAAGTACACCTGCTGCAGGAGAAACCGTGTAAGAATAGTCGCCAGAATCACTGCCAACTTCACCGATAGTATATGTAAGAGTTACAGCATTGCTAAGTGCATCACCTATATGGAATAATCCAGCAGGAATTTCAATAGTATATGTGCCTTCTTCCGTCAATGTCATACCTTCCCATTCCTCTGTATCAACAATTTCATAATAAAATACATTATTTCCATCTTCATCCTCACCCGAGCCGTACCAATTTGCTATTGCGACAGTCTCTCCATCTTTGACAACATATAAAATAGCATCCCAATCATTGTAATCCATCTCATCACTATTACCACATATTGTGAGACTATTGAGTTGTGTCAAAGTAGAACCATCCTCTGGGTCAAATGTCAGGTCGAAACCTTCTGAAGCGTCAGTTTCTCCACCAGCACTTTCAACAATAGTATATGTGAGAATTGTAGCATTGTTGTAAACTGCTTCTTCATCACCACCTTTCAAATATTCTGCAGGAATTGTTATTGTATATTCGCCTGCTTCTGTCAGAGTAATAGCATCCCAATCCTCATTGTCAATAGCGAATATTACCTCGTTATATCCTTCATCATTCTCACCTACACCATCGTAATCAGCGTATGCAACAACTTCACCGTCTTTTACAACTTCTACACGGGTATCCCAATCATAAAGATCCATGTATTCAACATAGCCGCATACCGAGAAACTGCTAAGCTCTTTTACTGTTGAACCATTCTCTGGATTTGCCGTCAAGTCGAAACCTTCATCAGCCCAAGCTGTTGCAGAAGCTAATGAGAATAAGCA
>JAJQAR010000089.1 GCA_021203705.1 Prevotella sp.
GTGCGGAGATTACGCAAGATGATTTTTCTTTCTTGCCTGCAAGTGGCTCAACGCAAACAAGTCTGAATCAATTCATGGTTATTTATGAGGATGGTATTAGTCTCTCATCAACGAGTGATGCATCACAGATTACTATTACTTATCCAAGTAGCACGACATCTGCCGCTATCAGTTGTTTTGCGGACGACGAAACAAGTTATGTGGTTAATATCAATAATCTTACTTCATCCGGAACTTATACGATAACTATACCTGCCGGTTTCTTCCTCCTTGGTGAAAACAGTGAGGATAGTCCGGAGATTACCCTTACCTACATTATAGGTGAAGAAGATGATTCGAATATTGAGTACGAATTTACTCTTACTCCTGATTATGGAGACCACGTTACAAGTTTAAGTACCATTACCATTAAGGCTAATGCAATGCTTGAATTGAATGAGGATTTTGATGCAGATGCATACGGGTTAGATTATGACAAAATTGTTGTTTTGGATACATCAGACAATATTGTAGCTTCCGCATCTGCTGATGACGATGATTCATGGGAGCCTATTGAAGATGAGGACGGTGTTCGCTACGGATTTACGTTTACGCTTAGTACCACTATAACAGAGCCGGGACGTTATTTGTATATTATTCCTGCTGGATATTTCTGCTTAGGCAGTCTGTCCAATTTGTCCGATCAATTTAGTGCTACTGTTTACGTTGATGGTGAAGAAGATACCACTGGTATCAGCAATGTACTCCAGAACACTGTCAGCGATGGTATTTATTACAACCTAAGCGGTCAGCGTGTAGCCTCTCCAAGTAAGGGTGTATATATCCTGAACGGCAAGAAGTTGCTTGTGAAATAATAGAAAACTTTTTAAATTTGCAGCTTTTGCTCCATAAATAAAAGTTACACTACAATATATCTTGACGGTGAAAAGTTTCTGACAACAAGAAAACTTTTCACCGTTTTTATTTGAAAATATTTCATTATATAACCTAAAAAATATGAATAAATATACATAATATTTGCAGCTTTTGTTTTCTTTCGTACATTTGGGCACATTCTATAATTAAATTTATAAACTAAATTCAAAAAGATTATGAAAAAGTATGTACTCAAATGGGGACTGCTAAGTCTCTTTTGTGCATTAACCACAATGGCAGGTGCGCAGACATCAGAAAATGGGGGTTCGTATTACGATTCGGAATCAACAGAAGTTGAAGAAGTAACTATTACCCTTGTCAAACCGGAAAATCTTCCTACTAAACTTACTGAGTTGGAAGCCGGATATCAGATTATTGTCTCGACAAACGCTCCTGAAGGCTCTTATCTCACCCTGAGCATTGATGATGCTACCACAGGAGAAAACGAGAGGGTAGGTTATTTTAATTATGACGAGGAAACAAAGAACTATGTATGGGAAAACGCCTTGAAACTCACTTTGTATGAGAATAACAGTTATACCTTTACCGTTGAAGCAAGGGAAAATCAGGCTTCCGGCTCAAAGGTTTACGCTACTTCCGTTATCTTCACCGTAGAAGGCTCAACAGAGGCTTCGCATTATAGCAATATTGCATTTAAGTCGATTGATCCTGATGAAAAGACCATTTTGGGAAATCACCAGAATACGTTCACTGTAACGTTCACTGGTAAAGTAAAGGTTGACAAAGAAAAATCTTTCATAAATTTAGGACAGACATTTACAGAGCCATTCCAGGATATCACTGCCGACAGTGAGTATTCAGATACATGGACATTTACCATTTCTTATTCCATTTTAGAGGAGCATGCAGGTGATTTCATCGCTCTCACTATTGTCGCCGAAGATGAAGCAGGTTATGTTTTGGAAGGCAACAAAGGCGGTTATCAGACATACTCATTCGCCGTTGAATCCGACCTGTCTGATTTTGACCTCAGTGTATTGCCACTGAACGGAGCCACAATAGAAGACCTGAACACTATTATTATAGGTTGCGATGAGGGTATAGATTGTTCATGGAGTGATGAGAAGGGTATTACTATCACCAACGAGGATGGAGTAGTTGTTGCCCATAGTTCCAAATGTATTGTTGACTTTCCTGACGCACCTTGGGATCCGGCATTGACATGCACGATTCTTTTTGATGCCAATATTGTGAAAGAAGGAAGATACATGGTTACTATTCCGGCAGGTTATTTTCTGTTGGGCGCAGGCCATCTGAAAAGCCCTACAATCACATTGATTTATTATGTCGGCAGAGAAGCATCGGTTGATTACGAAGTTACGCTCAGTCCGGAAAACATGGAGATGGTATCGAGTTTGAGTGCCATTACTGTTATGGCAAATGGAAATCTCGGCTTCAATGAGGATTATGAAGGTGATATTTCTGACATTGTAGTCAAGAACTCGACAGGTGAAGTTGTAGCACGTGCAATTGACTATGACCCGATTGATGACGAGGAAACAGGTTATCGCATAGGATACACATTCACTTTAGATGAAACGATTACTGCCGGCGGACGCTACACCTATACTATCCCGGCGGGCTTCTTCTGTCTGGGTAGTATTGACAATGAGGTGGAAGAGTTGAGTGCGATAGTTGTTGTTGACGGCAGTGAGAGTCCTGACCTGAAATTGACACTTGACCCAGCGGATGGCTCTACAGTAGGAAGTCTGAGTACAATTAAAGTCTCCGGTTACCTTTCTTTTACTTGGTATCATCAATTGCAGGAAATCACGCTTACAGATGTAAATAGCGGTGAGGTGGTAGCTACGGTAGCTGACTATGAAGAGGAGTATGAAAGTTTTAAATATGATACAGCCATTATATTAATTCTTAGTGAGGAAATAGCAGACAACGGCACTTATCAGCTCACAATACCTGAGGAGATGTTCATGGTAGGTAAGAATAGTGAGGCTTTGAGTAAGGAGATAACGGCTACTTACAAAGTTGACAATACAGCTACTGGTATCAGCAACGTATTCCAGAACAATAGCGAGAATGGTATTTATTACAATCTCAACGGTCAGCGTGTAACATCCCCACGTAACGGTATCTATATTCTGAACGGAAAGAAGGTTATTGTGAAATAAACAATTTTCAAACATCAAAAAAGGAGTCTTCAAAGGCTCCTTTTTCTTTTAACCAACATTCTGAAATACTT
>JAJQAR010000068.1 GCA_021203705.1 Prevotella sp.
ATTTTACGTTTTGCTCACCTTATTAATGAGGTGAGCAAAATGCTGCTCCATGCATTTTTATTTCTTCTTTTTTATTTCTTATTTTGAAAACTCAAAGAGTTTTCATTATCTTTGCACCGCAATAAAGAAATTGTAGGAAGATTGGCAGAGTGATCGAATGCGCTGGACTCGAAATCCGGTATACTCTTTATGGGTATCGGGGGTTTGAATCCCTCATCTTCCGCTTTTTTGTCGTGTATAGCCTTAACCTTGTTTTTGGATTTTATGAAAGACATCACATTAAAAGTTGTTGTTAAGTTCTGCCAGTTGGATGAATTGGATGAAAACGCCCAAAAGCTGATAAACAAGGCTATTGCGGCAACAGAAAACTCTTACGCTCCCTACTCTCATTTCCACGTCGGTGCTGCCCTGCGGCTACAGGACGGAACAGAAATAATCGGAGCTAACCAGGAGAATGCGGCTTTCCCTGTTACGTTGTGCGCCGAGCGTTCCGCAATCTTCAACGCTCAATCCAACTATCCCAAACTGCCAATAACGCACCTTGCAATAGCTGCAAAGAACGAGAGCGGCATAGTAAATACGCCTGTCTCCCCTTGCGGCTCCTGTCGTCAGGTATTGTTGGAAATGGAACAGCGTTACCACCAGAAAATAATGATATATCTTTATGGTGGCAACGGTGTTTATGTTGTGGACAGCATAGAGGATATTCTGCCTCTGTCGTTCACGGATGATTCAATGCGCTAAATTCCGCATAGTATATTACAATAAGGACAGTACTGACAAACCGACTCATCCTTTACTGGCACGAAACGTTGGTCTGAGGAGAACATCTCCCGAAGAATTGCTTTGAGATTGTCCATATACATATCCTGATATTCAGCGACATCAAGGACCTTGTTGCCTGCGATTTTGATTACAGGGTCGTAATCATTCCCATGCGCATGCTGGATGAAAAGCAGGGCAGGACTGACAGGCAGATCATGCTCGTTATATTCTTTCTTGTTCCTGACGATTATGGAATAGAGCATGGTCTGAAGGTAATAGTCTGTATGACTTCCCTGCACAACTGGTCTTGCGAAAATATCATCAACACCTTTAAGGTCTTTCAATCTTCCGCCTCCAGTTTTATAGTCTATCACCCTTATCCTCACAGTGCCGTCCTCCTTGTCAACAGTCTGGTCCAATCGGTCTATTATACCTCCAATCCTGATTTTCTTATCTCCATCGCAGGTGTCAATAGTGATTTCATCCCAATGCTTTTTCTCCAATGCCACGATATGGAAAGGTGTCAGCGTCTTGTCAATCTCAAGCAGGTTCTTCATGTATCGTATGATAACCTCACGGTTGATTATCTGCAAACCGTCGTACTCCAAAGTTGCATTGGCTTGAAGATTACCGAACACCTCCTCTCTGATTGCCCCGTCAACAGCCTCCTCTATCAATTTGGGATGGTCAAGGATATTCTGTATGTCTGCTTGCTGTATGTCCTTTGACAAATCAAAAATATCCTTATTCTCATATATCAACTTTGCCGCCTTATGGAATACATTTCCGAAAATCCTGTTGTCGAAAGTCTCATCTTCATTGTCATCAAACTCCCTTATTTTCGCAACATTATTATAGTAGAACTGCAACGGGCAGCGCATATAACGGGCTATGGCGGTCGGGGAGACATAATACATATCATCCAAAATCTTCATTATCACATCATCCTTCAACACCTCTTGCGGAGTTGGTATATTCTGCCCTAAATTCGGGTGCAATGATATACGCTTGATATTGAAATTGCTCTCCACCATCAGTTGGAGCATGAAACGGCTCATCTCGCCACTCTTGCCTGTCTCTGCGGCACTGTTGTATGTGATTGTGATGTCGGAAGCGCGTTGCAGGAGACTGTGGAAATAATAGGCATAGATGGCCACCTTGTTGTCGATGGTTGTCAGGTCGTGTGCCTTTCGGATGGAATACGGGATGAATGATGAGTCGCTTACTCCCTTCGGCATATTGCCCTCGTTGCATGAAAGCAAAAGGATATGGTCGAAGTCAAGGTTACGTGTCTCCAACACTCCCATAATCTGCACGCCCTCAACTGGCTCTCCATGGAACGGTACTGATGTGGAGCTTATCATTTGCAATACCAGTTTCTGGAATGTAGAACGGTCAACTACCAAATCCTCCGACTTAATCAGTTTGCTTAGGTTGTTGAACAGGGTGTACATTTTGAAAAGGGGCTCACGCAAGAGGAGATCCTGTTCCATATCGGCAGTGTTCAGGGCGATTATCCGCAGGATGTCAAGGAGCCACTGGGTCAGAGCCAATGGGGAATTAAGAATGAAGAATGAAGAATGAAGAATTCGATTTTGCTTGGCTCCTTGGTTGAGATGTCGCCCTTGAGGGGCGATGTCCTCAGTAAACTGGGACCCTACATTGGATGCTGGCCCTACATTAGGTTGGGGGCATACAGTGGGGCTTTTTATGGAAAGGAGGAGGGATAATCCTTCATCCTCGGCATCTTGTTCTGAGAGGGAATAGAAATAGAGTTTGCTGGTTTTCAGATAATTAAGCTTATCTGGGCATTTCTCGGAGATATACCGGGCGTATGGATGTGAGAGTACTTTTTTGAGGTAACTGACACGTATGCCTTTCTGTTGCGACACGCCATTAACCTGCATTTCCAGCAGCATGATCACCAACGACGCTATCTGTGTCTGAAACAACGGGAAACCAGTAGTTATATTTATCTTGTCTATTCCCTCGGGCAGACAATGCAATACCGTCGGCAACAACGCCTCGTTGCAAAGGACTATCGCTGTGCGCTTTCCGCATTTGTAACGGTCGTTTTCCATAAGCCATTCACTGATGTACCTTGCCTGGATATTCTCCGTTGTCGCCGAGACGTATGTTATGTCCTTGTCCTTACTGAATTGCCCTTGGCGATTTCTCTCACGCTCGGCAATGTCAAACGCGTTTGAACATTGCTCTCGCTTAATCGAAAAATTAGAATATATCTCTCCATTAGTGATGTCGAGCTCGTTAGGAAACATGGATAGATAGCGTGACACATAATGCCCTGCCTCGTTGGTTTGAAGTCCATCGTTTTTCGGCATGTACTAATCGTCAAAATCCCAGTAGAAA
>JAJQAR010000266.1 GCA_021203705.1 Prevotella sp.
GGCATTGTCTCCATGGCGGGCCTTCGGGCTGGCAATATCAGGTGTATGATGCCGTACAACCGAATGACTCCACCCTTGAGTTGACCATGAACTCTGCCGACGGCGACAACAATTTCCCTGGCAACGTGAAAGCCGTTGTTACATATATCGTAAAGAGCGACAACAGTCTTGACATCACTTATAAAGCCACGACTGACAAGGAGACGGTAATCAACATGACAAACCACTCTTATTTCAACCTCAACGGCGACCCGACAGTAAATGTAGAGAACTGCCTCCTGTACATCAACGCCGACAACTACACACCTTCTGATTCCACTTATATGACAACAGGTGAGATAGCAAGCGTTGAGAACACTCCTATGGATTTCAGAACGCCAACGGCAATCGGTGATAACGTAAACAACTTTGACTTCGAGCAGATAAAGAACGCCAACGGTTACGACCACAACTGGTGCCTCAATACATACAAAGACGGTAAAGGTGATGACACTCTGGTTGCGGCAAGTCTTTATTCTCCTATCACTGGTATTTTATTGGAGGTTTACACCAACGAACCTGGCATTCAGGCTTACACGGGTAACTTCCTCGATGGAACGGTGCCGGGAAAGAATGGCATAAAATATAATAAGCACGCCTCATGCTGCTTGGAGACTCAGAAATACCCTGACACCCCTAACAAGAGCGACTGGCCCTCGGCATCTTTAAAACCGGGCGAGGAATACTATTCTCATTGTATCTTCAAATTCAGTATCAAATAATATTAACCTATAAAAACTTTTAGAAATGGCTTTATTAGATTGGATAGTAATTGGTGTCTTTTGCCTGGCACTAATCGGTATCGTCTTTTGGGTTGTCAGTCAGAAAAACAACAACTCTGCTGATTATTTCCTCGGCGGACGCGACGCGACATGGATAGCCATCGGTGCTTCTATCTTCGCTTCCAACATCGGTTCTGAACACCTTATCGGCCTTGCCGGTGCCGGCGCTTCTTCGGGTATGGCAATGGCTCACTGGGAGATACAGGGCTGGATGATTCTTATCTTGGGCTGGGTGTTCGTACCTTTCTACACAAGAAGTATGGTTTACACCATGCCGGAATTTCTTGAGCGTCGCTACAACAAGGAAAGCCGCACGATTCTTTCCGTGATTTCCCTCATCAGTTATGTACTCACGAAAGTTGCCGTAACGGTTTACGCCGGCGGTCTGGTATTCCAACAGGTATTCGGAATAAAGGAACTGTGGGGTATCGACTTCTTCTGGATTGCTGCCATCGGTCTTGTATTGATTACTGCCCTCTACACCATCTTCGGTGGTATGAAAAGCGTGCTCTACACATCAGTATTGCAGACTCCTATCTTGCTGCTCGGCTCTATTATTATCCTCGTTCTTGGACTGAAAGCTGTGGGCGGCTGGGATCAGGTTTTAGCAATCTGCGGTGCTCAACCTGTTAATGAATATGGCGACAAGATGACCGATCTGATACGTAACCTCCATGATCCTGACTATCCGTGGCTCGGTGCTCTTGTCGGCTCTGCCGTAATCGGTTTCTGGTACTGGTGCACCGACCAGTATATCGTGCAGCGTGTTCTTTCGGGTAAGGATGAGAAAGAGGCAAGGCGTGGTACTATTTTCGGTGCTTACCTAAAACTCCTTCCTGTATTCATCTTCCTCATCCCTGGTATGATTGCTTACGCCTTAAACGTCAAAATGGGCGGCTCTTTCCTCCCTCTCGACGCTAACGGTGTTACGCTTAGCGATGCTGCCTTCCCCACCCTCGTGGCGAAAATTCTGCCGGCGGGCGTGAAAGGTCTTGTAGTCTGCGGTATCTTGGCGGCTCTCATGAGTTCGTTGGCTTCTTTGTTCAACTCGTCCGCAATGCTTTTCACAATCGACTTCTATAAGCGTCTGCGCCCTAAGACTCCTGAAAAGTCTTTGGTACGTATCGGTCAGATTGCAACCGTGATTATCGTTGTCCTCGGTATCCTTTGGATTCCTATTATGCGCAGTGTAGGTAATGTACTCTACAACTATCTGCAAGACGTGCAGAGCGTGCTTGCTCCGGGTATCGCTTCGGCATTCCTGCTCGGTATCTGCTGGAAACGGACAACTGCCAAAGGTGGTATGTGGGGTCTCCTCTCCGGTATCATTATCGGTCTTACTCGTTTGGGCGCAAAGGTTTACTACAGCAATGCTACAGATGCTTCGGACAATTGGTTCAAGGCTGTGTTCTACGATTTCAACTGGCTCTATTTCTGCGGCGTAATGCTTATTGTTTGCTGCCTTATCGTGGTTATCGTAAGTCTCTGCACAACCGCTCCTTCGGAGGAGAAAATCAAGGGACTTGTGTTCGGTACGGCTACACCTGAACAGAAGGCGGCGACTCGCGCAAGCTGGACTCGCTGGGATGTTATCAACAGTATCATAATAGTGGCTATCACGATAGCGTTCTATATTTATTTCTGGTAAAAATTGTATTGAATGACTACATTCTATGACGACCATCCGAAAGTATTCGTTTCCGTTGACTGCATTATTTTCGGCTTCGAGAACAACAAACTGAAACTGCTCATCGGCAAGAGAAAAATGGACCCAGGCAGAGGGGAATGGTCCCTCTACGGCGGATTTGTCGGTGAAAAGGAGAGTTTGGATGATGCGGCGAACCGGGTACTTTATGAACTTACTGGCCTCACAGGTCTTTATATGAAACAGGTGGCGGCTTTCGGTGCTGTTGACCGTGACCCCGGCGAAAGGGTGATTTCGGTTGCTTACTGCGCCCTGATAAATGTAAATGACTATGACAACAAACTTCTCGAAGAACATCAGGTGGAATGGGTGAACCTCGACGAACTACCCAAACTCTATTCCGACCATAACGACATGGTAAGAAAGGCGATAACTCTCCTGCGGAAACGTATCTCCACAGAACCGCTCAGTTTCAACCTACTGCCTGAAATGTTCACTCTCACGCAACTGCAACTCGTTTACGAGGCTATTCTCGGTGAGCCGATAGACAAGCGCAACTTCCGAAAAAGGATAAGCACAATGGAATTTATCCAGCCCACTGGCCTCATCGACAAACTATCCTCTAAACGCGGGGCGGCACTATACAGATTTAACAAAAAAGTATATAC
>JAJQAR010000254.1 GCA_021203705.1 Prevotella sp.
TTCCTTTTTCCTTTGTGGTGAAAAGATTGCAATGATGATTGTCGAACAGTCCGATGAACAGACTTTGATCTGGGATATCTCTTCTTATAGTGAGCGATACGTAAGTTTTGAGGATTTTGAAAAAGGCGTTGAGCGAGTCCTCATCGTTGGTAACAGTAGTTGTGATTTCAGATTTCACGGCATGAGCGAGGTGCTTCTTGGCATTGTCAGTAAGTCGTTTTTCGGGCTCTTTGCTATGCAGTGAGTTGTGTATTTCCATCCAGCGTACAGGGAAGAAGCCGTTGTCACGGAAAGTCTGGTAAGCGAACATTTTAGAACTAAGGTCGCTGAACTCGATATACAGGCAGAGTTTGCGTACCAACTTTTTTGTGATTGCCCGCAGCATCTCGCCAAAAAGTTCCTCCTTGTTGTAACCGTCAGCATAAACGCCCTCGCCGTAGATACGTCCTTGTGTGAAAAGATAAGGGGGGATGAACGATCCACGCCGGCGCAACATCACAAGCATGTAGGCAACGACATTGTCGTTGTCATACGCCAAAACCATATAGGGCCACTGACCGGGTGTGCACTCGATCATTCGGAAAAGCTCAACACTGTGGAAAAAATTGGAGGTTTCCAGTTGAGGCAAGTCGGAGGTCTTGGTTATGATGGAGACGGTCATGCTTCGCAAATTAAGAATTACCTATGGTGAAGTTTCTCACGCTCGGCAGAGTTTAAGCGAGCTTACTCTGCACTCGCTTAATCGAAACTTTAAGAGTTAAGAGTTAAGAGTTCGATTTTGCTTGAGGGCATTTTTGTTTGCATATTGTTGTGATGATTATATGTGTATATATTTTCATTTTACAAAAATAGTGAAAACTCTACGAGTTTTCAAAAGAAAAAATAAAAAATAAGAAATAAAAAATGAAAATAGTGATAATTGAGTGGTATTGAGTAAATTTGCAAAACAATGCGCTGGGGCGCAAAAGAAAAAACGGTGCTTCGCAAGTTAAGAGTTAAGAACAATGCTTCGCAAATTAAGAATTAAGAGTTAAGAGTTCGTTCTTGCTTGGCACCTTGCTTGTGTTTATTGCTTGCGTGTCGTTCCGTTGGAACGATGGCCTCAATAAATTGGGCCCCTACACTTAGCTTGAGGATTCACAAAATAAGAAATAAAAGATAAAAATTATGGGAAAATTTGAGGCATTAGTACAGAGGAGAAGGAGTCATCGGGTGTTTACTGATGAGGAGGTGAGCGGTGATGACGTGAAGTTGATAATGCGGGCGGCATTGATGGCACCGACATCAAAGAGTTCACGGAACTGGCAGTTTGTTGTGGTTGACGACAAGACGGCGATAGAGAAATTGGCGGATGCGAAGGATGTGGGAGCGCAGTTGCTCAAGAAAGCACCGTTGGCGATTGTAGTGTTCGGCGATCCGACGATAAATGACTGTTGGATCGAGGACTGTTCGATAGCCGCCATCTCGATGCAATACCAGATAGAAGACTTGGGGCTCGGTTCCTGCTGGGTGCAGATGAGAGGCAGAGGACTCGGAGACGGCACTATGGCGGATGACGTAATTCGTGGAATACTGAATGTGCCAGAAAACCTTCATGTGCTTTGCGTGTTGGGAGTAGGGCATAAGGGCAGCGAGAGGAAGCCGCAGAATGAGGAAGCCCTGAAATGGGAGAATGTTCACATCAACAAGTTCTGATGAGGATAGCGGTTATCGGAGCAGGCAATCTCGCCACAAATATCGGTGTTGCATTACACGATGCCGGGCATGAGATATTGCAGGTGTATAGCAGGACGGAGAAATCCGCTGATACGCTTGCAAAGAGATTATGCTGTGAAGCTGTAACTGAATTGGAAAGGGTGTGTGATGACGCAGATATCTATATAGTGGCGGTAAAAGACAGTGTGATAGCAGATATAGTGCCAGTACTGTGCAACGGCGGCAGGAAGGATGCCGTTTTCGTGCATACGGCAGGAAGCATAGGGATTAGCGTGTTCGATGGTTATGCTATACATTATGGCGTGTTGTACCCGATGCAGACATTCTCGAAAGCACGGCAGGTAGATTTCAGGGAGATACCATGTTTTATTGAGGGAAATGACGAGAAAGCACTGACTTCTATCAAGACATTGGCAGGCAGTATTTCGGAGAGCATATACGAACTATCTTCGGAGGCGAGGAAGTATCTGCATTTATCAGCTGTTTTCGCCTGTAATTTCGTAAACTACTGCTACGATATAGCGTCGGAGATACTTGGGGAGCACGGCATATCGTTTGATGTGATGCTGCCGTTGATAGACGAGACGGCGAGGAAGGTACATGAGTTACCGCCGAGTGAGGCGCAGACAGGTCCTGCCGTGCGCTATGACGAGAACGTGATGGGCAGTCAGAAGTCGTTGCTTGCCGCTAATTCCGATTTTCAGAAGATATACGAGTTGATGAGCAAGAGCATACACGAAACAGCAGAAAAGAAGAAAAAGGATGATTAATTACGATTTGAAAAAGATACGCGCCATAATTTTTGATGTTGATGGCGTATTGAGTGCAGAGACGATACCGTTGCACCCGTCGGGTGAGCCGATGCGCACCGTGAATATCAAGGACGGATACGCCATACAGTTGGCAATGAAAAAGGGGCTTCGCATAGCTATTATGACGGGCGGAATAACGGAGAGCGTGCGCCTGCGCTATGAGCATTTGGGTGTTGAGGATATTTATATGGGGTGCTCGATGAAGAAAAAGACATACGAGGAGTTTCTTGCAAAGTATGGGTTGAAGGATGAGGAAGTGATATTTATGGGCGATGACATTCCGGATTATGAGGTGATGAGCCGTTGCGGGTGTCCATGTTGCCCAATCGACGCATGCCCGGACATAAAGAGAATAAGCAAGTATATCAGTCATCTGTGTGGCGGATATGGGTGCGGGAGAGACGTTATTGAACAGGTTTTGCTCACCCAGGGACTGTGGATGGACGGAGAAAGCGCTTTCGGATGGTAGTGTAAATTTTTCGGAGAAAAATTTACAAATTAAGAATTAAGAATTAAGAATTAAGAATTAAGAATTAAGAATTAAGAATTAAGAATTACCTACGGCTGAGGCCGAGTGTGGGGAGTGGGGAGTGAAGAGTTAAGAG
>JAJQAR010000388.1 GCA_021203705.1 Prevotella sp.
TTTCACGCCCTTTTATTTTGCTTTTCGCATTGTTTGCACTAATTTTGCATGAGTTACGTATTTTGTATGAAATCATGGGCAACAGCTTTGACATAAGGAAAGAGACATTATCATCATCAGAGAAGGAATTTGAGAATGCCTTGCGCCCGCTGCGCTTCAATGACTTCAGTGGTCAGAAAAAGGTGGTGGACAACCTTGAAGTGTTCGTTGAAGCCGCAAAATACCGTGGTGAGCCTCTTGACCATACCCTATTGCACGGACCTCCTGGATTGGGAAAGACAACACTTAGCAATATAATCGCCAACGAGTTGGGAGTTGGTTTCAAACTGACAAGCGGACCAGTGCTCGACAAGCCTGGCGACCTTGCTGGAATACTGACAAGTCTCGAAACCAACGACGTTCTTTTCATCGACGAGATACACCGCCTGTCGCCGGTTGTTGAGGAATACCTCTACTCCGCAATGGAGGACTACCGCATTGACATAATGATTGATAAAGGTCCGTCGGCACGCTCCATACAGATAGACCTCAACCCTTTCACGCTGATCGGTGCTACAACACGTAGCGGACTGCTCACAGCACCTTTGCGTGCCCGTTTCGGCATCAACCTACACCTTGAATATTACGACCCGGAAACTCTTACAAAGATATTAAAGCGTTCCGCAAGCATTCTGAATGTTCCGATCACCGAAGATGCTGCGGAGGAGATAGCTCGCAGGAGCAGGGGAACGCCTCGTATCGCCAACGCCTTGTTGCGCCGTGTTAGGGACTTCGCACAGGTGAAGGGCACGGGAAGCATCGACACTGCAATAGCGAAGGTGGCTCTCACTGCACTTAACATCGACCAATATGGCCTTGACGAGATAGACAACAAGATACTGCTCACCATTATCGACAAGTTCCGTGGCGGACCCGTTGGTATCACCACAATAGCAACGGCAATAGGAGAGGACTCAGGAACAGTTGAAGAAGTGTATGAGCCGTTCTTGATTATGGAGGGCTTCATAAAACGCACGCCAAGAGGACGCATGGTAACAGAACTGGCTTACAAGCATTTCGGGCGTAACCCGTATAGCGGCAAGAGTAGCGAACAAGACCTCTTTGGATGAAATTCTGAGAAACATAAAACTTTCAACAGACATGAGAACAGGTATCTTCGTGGGCAGTTTCGACCCTTTCACCATAGGACACGACTCGATAGTTCGCCGCGCCTTGCCCCTTTTCGACCGTATCGTAATCGGCGTGGGTGTCAACGAACGCAAGAAATATATGTACAGTACAAGCGAGCGCGTTCAGGCTATCGCTACATTGTACAAGGATGAACCGAAAATCGAGGTAAAGGAATATGATGACCTCACAGCCGATTTTGTCCAAAGAGTGAATGCTCAATATATTATAAAAGGTGTAAGGAGCATTAAGGACTTTGAGTACGAGCGTGAACAAGCCGACATCAACAAACAGCTCTGCGGCGTAGAAACAATATTGCTTTATGCCGAACCGCAATACGAAAGTGTGTCGTCGAGCTTAGTCAGAGAACTGATACATTTCGGAAAAGACGTAAGTATGTTTTTACCAAAATGATTTTTTATTTCTTATCTTTTATTTTTTATTTTAATTTCATTTAAGTTGCTTATGCGCGGCAAAACAAACAAGTTTAATTGCTCTTGCTTAATCGCAACTTTGCAAGCAAAGCGAGCACATGATTACATACAACAGTGAGGGTGTGAAAATGCCTAATATAAGGAAGCGTGAGACAACGGCATGGATAAAGAAAGTTGTTGCCTCATACGGTCGGAAAGTCGGCGAAATAGGTTATATGTTCGTGAATGACGAAAAAATTCTTGAAGTAAACCGTGAGTTTTTAGGACATGATTATTACACCGACATAATAACTTTTGACTATGACGAGGGCGACACTATAAACGGTGATATCGTAATCAGTATTGATACCGTAAGCTCCAATGCTGAAATGCTCGGCAAAGACTACAACGAAGAACTGCACCGTGTTATCATCCACGGCATCCTCCACTTATGCGGAATTAATGATAAGGGTCCAGGTGAAAGGGCGCAGATGGAAAATGCCGAAAACAACGCATTGGCAATTCTTAATTTGTCAAAAGAGCTATCGCTCTTTTGACACTGTCGCTTGTCTCATTGATAATCTGAAAATATCCATCCATATCAAACAGGTCACGGGCAACGAGAGCCTTCAATTGCAGGGAGAGATAAGGCAACGTGCGTTGCAGCTCCTCATCATCCTGTGGTTCTATATCCATATCCTTCGCATCCTCGATAATGCTGTTTATAAGTGATTCTGGTACGGTGAAATCTCTGTTAAACACATCAAATGTAGGATATGACTTCTTCAACTGCTTTCGGTTATCGTCACTATACTTGATACTCGAACTGATCACCACGCCTTTGGCGGAAATCAAGCGGTGGAATTTTGTGTATTGCATAGTGTCAAGAGGCACAAACTCATCTGGCATTATGCCGCCACCACCGTAAACCACACGCTGCTCCCTAAGGGTATAGTATTTCAATGAATCTGCAAAATGAATGCTGTCAACGCTCGTCAACTCTCCATTTTTCAGACGTTTTTCAAAGTCTTTTGCATAATCCTCCTTATCTCCTTTGGTATATGGTTTCTGTATGCAACGCCCCGATGGTGTGTAATAATGCGACACGGTGAGCCGTATCATCGAACCGTCTGGCAGTTCGATAGGCCGTTGCACGAGTCCTTTTCCGAATGTGCGCCTCCCGATGACAATACCTCTGTCTTGGTCTTGTATCGCACCACTGACAATCTCTGCCGCCGAAGCTGTATATTCATTGACAAGAACTAACACACGCCCCGTCTGGAAAGAGCCGTCGCCTTTCGCAGAATATTCGCTCCTTTTCACACTACGCCCCTCAGTATAAACAATAAGGTCGTTCTTCGGCAGAAACTCGTTGGCTATGTCAACGGCTGCTTGAAGATAACCGCCTCCATTGCCCTGCAAGTCGAGTATAAGATCCTTCATGCCCTGTTTTTTCAGCTTTTTCAGACCTTCCATAAACTCCTCGTGGGTATTCTCACCGAAACTTTCTATCTTGATATAGCCCACCTCTGGACGTATCATATACACCGCA
>JAJQAR010000041.1 GCA_021203705.1 Prevotella sp.
GTTTGGTACACTGCTCAGTGACCTTGGCACGGCAGCGGATGTGCTTAAACAAATACCGAGAGAGTCAGGGGATGGCGGTACATTCACCGTATTCGGCAAGGGAGCACCGATAATATACATAAACGGCAAGAAGGTGAATGACAGCAATGAGCTGCAACGCCTGTCGTCAACGGAGATAAAGAGCGTTGATGTGATCACTTCGCCAGGGGCGCGGTACAGTGCCGAGACAAAGGCGGTGATACGCATACACACAGTGAGGCAGCAGGGCAACGGACTTAGCGGGAGCATTTATTCATCTTACGGCAACAACCATAAAAACCAGTGGTATGAGCAGCCGTCGCTCAACTACCGGGCAGGAGGGTTGGATATCTTCGGAAAGTTCAATTATTCAAGGACGTTCAGCGGACAGGAGCAGACGCTTGTGAGTTCCTATCAAGGCAATACAGCAAACATAGTAAAGGAAAATATTACGAGTATCGGGAATACAGACAGTTGGATAAACGCCTACGGAGGATTCAACTATCAGGTTAGCGACAACCATTCATTCGGTGTTACATACAGTTATTCAAAGAATGTCGGCAATCCTATTGCGAAAATGAAACAGACCTATACGATAACAGAAGACGGGGAGCACGTTGCCGATGTGGACTATTATGACAAGGAGAAAAACCGCGCCGATGAGCCATCCAATGAGATAAACACCTACTATGAAGGTCAGGTGGGGAAGTTAGGTATCGATTTCAACGGTACTGTGTTGTGGAAAAAAGATTTGGACACGCAGGACACAGAGGAGAACAGCAGTGAGACAGGAATTACCAATGTGTATTCAGCAAGTACCAACAAATACAGTTTGTATGCAGGAAAATTAGAACTTGATTATCCGTTCAGTGAAGGCTTTGACCTCACTTTCGGTTCGGAAGTTACATATACCGACAATAGGGCGGTTTTCAATAATGAGCAGTCGTTCATCGCCTCATCCGACGACCATATAAAAGAGAGCAACATAGCGGCGTTTGCGGAGTTGGAATGGGCTATAAACAACTTTGATTTCAGTGTCGGCGTGCGTTACGAGCATGTGAAATCAGACTATTATTCATACGGAGTATGGCAGGATGATGAGAGCAGGGTATATGACAATGTATTCCCGGATATACAATTATACTATGGGAATGAGAATTTCCAGACCGCTATCTCCGCATCGGCAAAGACATCACGGCCAGAGTATGACCAACTTTCAGGTTATATCCGTTATGACGATGCATATCTATACGAGGGCGGCAATCCCACGTTACAGCCCACATTCATATATAATGCAGACTGGGATGTGGTTTACAAGTGGATGAGCCTATCGGTAAGTTACCAGTATTTCAAAGATTACATAGCAGACTACATGCGGATGTATGACACGTATTCGAATATCGTAATCGCAGGTAATGACAACATCAACCATATTCAGATCTTGTCGGCATCGTTGGCCGCACAGCCGGAAATAGGTTTCTGGCATCCCACTTTCGAGGTGGCATACCAGCAGCAGCTCACCGACATGAAAAGATATGGGGTGGCAAGCAGTTTGAGAAAGCCGTTGTTCAAGTTTGACATCGACAACAATTTCATCTTACCCCATTCGTTTGTCATAAACCTGAGTTATATGTACGCCACCACCAATGATTGGTGTTTTGTAAGGGCGTATAAGCAGCAAATGTTGAATTTCTCTGTTACGAAGAAACTGCTGAATGACAATCTCACCCTCCGTTTCTACGCCAACGATATCTTCCGCAGTCAAAGAGATTCATTCACGATGTATAGTTCGATAGGAACAGCGAAAAAGAGGGGCATACCATACAATAGAATGGTCGGGTTGTCGGTGAATTATAAGTTCAACGCCGCAGGAAGCAAGTACAAGGGAACGGGAGCTGGAGAGAGCGAAATTTCTAGAATTAAGAATTAAAAATTAAGAATTGCCTACGGGGTAGAGGGAGTGAAGAGTTAAGAGTGAAGATTTGCTATTCAAGCCCCACATTCGGCTTGCCGCATCCACTCTTAACTCTTCATTCTTCACTCTAATGGGTAGCCATCGAAGTCGTAGAGGACGGTGGAGAGGTAACGCTCGCCAGTGTCAGGGAGAAGAGCTACTATTTGCTTGCCTTCGTTTTCCGGCAATTTGGCTAATTGCAGAGCGGCGAAAGCGGCGGCACCAGAGGAGATACCTACCAACAGTCCTTCGGTATGAGCTAATTGTCTGCTTGTGCGGATGGCATCATCATCGGTAACACGGAAAACGGAGTCTATCAACTTGGCATTATAAGTGTCAGGAATGAAACCGGCACCGATACCCTGTATCTTGTGAGACCCTGGTTTGCCTCCGGAGAGGACAGGCGAGGCATCAGGCTCTACGGCAACGACCTTAATGTCGGGGTTATGAGCTTTCAGTCCTTCCGCCACGCCGCTTGCGGTACCGCCAGTGCCGACTGCCGATACGAAGATGTCAACTTTCCCGTTGGTATCGTTCCATATCTCCTGTGCCGTTGTGTGGACATGAGCTGCAGGATTGGCAGGGTTTACGAACTGTCCCGGTATGATAGCATTAGGAGTAGAGGCGAGCAGTTCGTCCGCCTTTTCGATAGCCCCTTTCATACCTTTCGCACCCTCTGTGAGTACCAATTCCGCACCCATAGCTTTGAGCAGGTTGCGGCGTTCTAAGCTCATTGTTTCAGGCATGGTGAGGATGGTGCGGTAGCCTTTTACGATAGACACCCAGGCGAGGCCTACGCCAGTGTTTCCGCTTGTGGGTTCTATGATTACGGAGCCCGGTTTCAGGATGCCTTTTGCTTCCGCATCCTCAATCATTGCTAAGGCGATACGATCCTTTACGCTGCCGCCAGGATTGAAATATTCCAGTTTTACGATTACCTGTGCTTTCGCACCTTGTTTTTGGGCGAGTTTCGAGATTTCCAATAATGGAGTGTTACCGATTAGGTCGGTAAGGGATTTGTTTATTTTTGACATAACATTTTTAAATTAAGAATTATAATCAGACTTTCGCAAGTGCTTGGTCGAGGTCGTCTATGAGGTCATCTACATGTTCTGTACCGATAGACAGGCGGATGGTACCCTGTT
>JAJQAR010000199.1 GCA_021203705.1 Prevotella sp.
AGTTCCCAAAATGCAAATAGTATGAACAATACTCAACAAATAGGAATAAACGAGCTATTGCAATCTCTGCAGAGCAGACTGCCGATGCAATTAATAGATGATGACATGGTCATGACAGCCGTAAATCTTGAAGATGACCAGTTATCATTCATCGTTTCAGTATCTCCTAATTACTTTCAGAATTTGGGTTCCAACCAAGAGATTAATTCAGACCGTTATGTTGCGAATTTGATGCAAGTGTGGGGTGATTACTTTGTCAATTTGCTTATAGACAACAACATAGGTGTAATGTATAGATATATAAAAAGAGATGACAGTAGTGTTAAAAGAGAGACAGATGTCAGTGCGGCGCGTTTGCGAGAAATTTGGCATAAAATGCGGTCGGGTGATGTCGAGCCAATGACTTTAATAGAGCAAATAGAAGCTGGGTATGAGGATATGGATTTTCCTGTGAAGCTGGCTGGAGGGTTGTTGTGGACGAAGGCCTACGTAGATGGTAATAAAGTATGCTATGTGTATAGATTTGAGGGGATTGAAGATATGGACACAAATTCCGAGAAATTCAGGGAAATTTATAATGGGCTGAGAAAGGAAATGATTACCGGATTGAGGGAAGAGAAGACATTTCAGTTACACCAAAAAAAACTTTTCGATGAGGACATTCATTTTGAATACACTTTCACAAACGAATACGGAAGGACTCTCTTCACTATAAATGTGATGCCTCAGGACATATTCCCTGAATAGTGCTTCGCAAATTAAGAATGAAGAGTGAAGAATGAGGTTACATATCATCTATTGTATAAAGTCTGGATTCAATCTCATATCCTGACAATATCTTTGCTTTTATGTGTTCCACCTTTGCCATGAACAATTTGTTGTCGTAGTTGCGTGCGTTGCGCTTGACTTCGGCAACGAGTGCAGATTTGTTGTCTGTACGAATACCTACAATGTCTATCTCATTGGCTTCTTTCCCTGCTTTGCGCTCCCACCATGAGCCCAATTCACGGAAACCTCCCTCCTCCATCAGTTTCTGACGGAAGTACTTTTCAAGAGTCAGACCTGAATATGAAGGATAATCACGCATTATAATATCAAGCAAATCAGCGTAATTGTCAAGTTCAATCATGGAACGGTTACGCTCGATGAAACGGAACCAGAACTGCAGGAAATTGTCGTATATTCGGAAACGTACCGTGTTCTTACTGCCTGGCTTGGACATGACAGGGCGGGATTTTGTTATGATGTCATACGTGTTCTCCAACCGTTCAAGATGACCGCCGATAGCCATTCCACCTATGGCGGCAGTGATTTCGGACTGCGACACACGACCTTGTGCTATGGCAAGAAGTATGGAAAAATATGTGCCGTAATCACGCCCGAATTCATTAATCAGCAGATAACGTCCCTCCTCGATGAAAGGAGACATATCTGATACGGTGAAGCGAAGCATCGTCTCTGCCGTCACTTGGCGGTTGTCGCAAAGCAGTTCGATATACTTTGGGATTCCTCCTGTTATCGAATACAACGCCAATAGATCCTCGTTGGTGTATTCTGGATTGTAATCCTTCAAAATCTGCTTCATAACTCTTATTTTGAATGGCCGCAGTTTGATAATATTATCGGCTCGTCCGAACAACGGCTCATGTGCATCGGTGAATATACGGCGCATCATCGACAAAACAGAACCGCTCAATATAAGATTCATCCTCGTTTCGGAACGGTAGCTGTCCCACAAGTTCTGCAAGTCGCTGAATACTGATGGATTGATTGTCATGAACTCCTGAAATTCATCAATGACAAGAGTGAATTTCATAGTCTTTGCAAGTTCAAACAGATGTCGCAGCACACCTCTGACTGACATCAGACCTTCTGGGACATAACTGTGGAGCTTGTTGTGTATCTCCTGCACAAAATCGTCCACAAGTGCGGCTTCTGCCTTGCGGCCGATAAAAAAATACAGCATCGGCTCTAAGCTGTCCTCAAACGCTTTCTTTACAAGACATGTCTTGCCAATGCGCCTGCGACCCGTAAGAACCGTCATACGTGAGTTGTAGGTAAATGCCAAAGCGCATATACGCCTCAACTCCGCTATCTCGTTTTCTCTGTCATAAAATCTCATGTCAAACTGCTATTTGCAACCATGGTTGATTCAACCACGGTTGCAAAGATAATAATTTCTCTGTGATTATGCAAGTGGAACTTGCACACATTATAAAGAAAAAGGGAAAAATTTTTGATTATAATGATAAAAAGGTTTAAATTTGCAGAGAATGAAAAAAATCTATGATCGCAGATGGAAGTAAGATTAGGAAATAATCAATACTACAAAAAATCAACTACATACATAAATGGAACAAGAATTTGAACTCATTGCCAAGACGTTTATGGGCTTAGAGCCAGTCTTGGCACAAGAGCTGACACAGATAGGTGCGAACAACATACAGATAGGTCGCCGTATGGTGTCTTTCACTGGCAACAAGGAGATGATGTACAAGGCCAATTTCCAGTTGCATACGGCGATAAGGATATTGAAACCGATAAAGCATTTCAAGGCAAACTCCGCTGATGAGGTTTACGATGAAGTGAAAAGCATTGACTGGAGTAAATACATAGATATTAAAGAAAGTTTTGCCGTGGATTCGGTGGTATTCTCCGACGAGTTCAGGCACTCTAAATTCGTGTCGTACAAGGTGAAAGATGCGATTGTTGACCAGTTCAGGGAGAAGACAGGTCAGAGGCCGAACATATCCGTTACAAATCCAGACATCAGGCTGAACATGCACATTGCCGACTACCAGTGCACGTTATCGTTAGATTCCAGTGGAGAGAGTCTGCACCGCAGAGGGTACAGACAAGAATCAGTGGAAGCCCCGTTGAACGAAGTGTTGGCAGCCGGGATGATACTTATGACAGGCTGGAAGGGCGATACCGATTTCATAGATCCGATGTGCGGTTCCGGTACGTTGTTAATAGAGGCAGCATTGATAGCCAGAAACATAGCCCCAGGAGTGTTCAGAAAGAAATACGCTTTTGAGAAGTGGCATGACTTTGACGAAGAACTGTTTGACAGGATATACAACGATGATTCACAGGAGAAGGAGTTCACGCACCATATCTACGGATATGATATCGATTATTCGTGCGTGTCGAAAGCAAATCTGAATGTGAAGGCGGCAGGAATGACGAAAGATATCACAGTGGCGCAAGGCGATTTCAAAGATTTCAAGCAACCGAAGGAAAAGTCGATATTAATAACCAATCCCCCATACGGGGAGCGCATATCCACGCCCGACCTGTTAGGAACATACAAGATGATAGGCGAGACCCTGAAACACCAGTTCAAGGACAACGAAGCATGGGTGCTTAGTTACCGTCAGGAATGTTTTGACCAGATAGGATTGAAGCCATCGATAAAGATACCACTCTATAACGGCTCATTGGAATGCGAGTTGCGCAAGTACCAGATTTTCGAGGGGCGTTTGAAGGATTTCCGTGGTGAGGGCAATATATTAAAGACCGACGAGGAAAAGCGTGCCATGGCAGAGAAGCATCGTTTCAAGAAAAACAGAGAATTCAAGAAGCGCATGGACGAGGAGGAAGAAAACGAGGCAGGCGACATCCGCACGTTCAAGTTCCATAGTATCTCGTTCAAGCAAGACAGAGACGATGGACGTGAAGGGCGCAGACGCGACCGGGACGACCGCAGAGGTTCAGGAAACCGCAATGACGACCGTCGTGGAGGTAGAGGAGACGGCAAGCGATATGGCGGCAACAAGGACTATTCCAAGAAGGGATATGGGAAGAAAGGGAGACGATTTGACGATTAAATAGAAGCACATGATAAGAACAACTAAATTAATGCTACTGCTGATGTTGGCAACAGTAATGAGTACATACGCACAGACAAGAGAGTTCACCCTCGAAGATCTGAATTTCGGAGGCAACAACTACCACAACATGACACCAGAGAACAGGTATCTGTCGTGGTGGGGCGATGAACTTATAAGGACAGATGCCGATGAATGTATGCTTGTGGATAAGGCAACGGGTGAGGAGACCAAAATGTTCAGTGCCGATGACCTGAACGAGTGGGGTGGCATAGCAGAGAGTGAGAAGATACTCAGTCTGTTTTCCGCAATGTTCCCATATCCAGACCAGTCATTAATATTAGCCAAGACCAAGACCGAGCGAGTACTGATAGATTTCAAGGAAAAGAAATTAGTATGGCGGCAGAGCAGGGTAGGCGAGACAAACGAAGAATGGAACGCACAGTCGCGAGCCGTAGCCTTCGTAAAGGACAACAACCTATATGTTACAGATGGTGAGGGAAACACCAAGCAACTCACGACAGATGGCAGTAAGGAAATAGTATATGCGCAGAGCGTGCATAGAGACGAGTTCGGAATATATAAAGGCACATTCTGGAGTCCAGACGGTCAGAAATTAGCCTTTTACCGCATGGATCAGAGTATGGTGAGCGACTATCCATTAGTTGACATTGACACAAGGATTGCCACGGAAGATCCGATAAAATACCCGATGGCAGGAGAAACCAGTCATAAGGTTACGGTGGGTGTTTATGACCTGAAAACAGGCAAGACAATATACCTTGATGCAGGAGACCCGACAGACAGATATTTCACCAATGTGTCGTGGAGTCCAGACAGCAAGAAAGTCTATATGATTGAACTGAACCGCGACCAGACAGACATGGAATTGACAGGTTACGATGCGGAGAGTGGAGCGAAGCAGGAAACGCTTTATACAGAGCATAATGACAAGTATGTGCACCCGATGAACCCAATCACGTTTTTGCCGTGGGACAGCAGTAAGTTTATATTACAGAGCGAGAAAGACGGCTACAATCACCTATACTTGTTTGATGTATCAGGCAAGCAGATAAAGCAGTTGACACAGGGCAAGTGGGTAGTACTTGACCTGATAGGTTTCAACAAGGCAAAGAAAAGTGTGATAATCCTATCTACTGAAAGCAGCGATATACAGAACAACGCATATTCCGTTGACATCAAGACAGGCAAACGCACCTTGCTTGACAACGGTAAGGGTTGTCATGTGAATATTTTCGAGGCGAGCGGGCATCACGACGAGGCATTGTCGTATTCAGGGAAATATCTGTTTGACAACTACACAGAGCCAGACGTGCCGAGAGATGTGAATATCATAAACACCGAAAACGCCAAGAATGTTACATATTTTGTTGCAAAAGACCCATGGGCAGGCATGAACGTGCCGGAGTTCAGTTGTGGAACGATAAAGGCAGCCGATGGAGCGACGGATTTGTATTACCGTATGGTAAAACCGATAAATTTCGATCCACAGAAGAAATACCCGACAATAGTATATGTGTATGGCGGACCAGGAGTGAGAAACGTGGAAGCACGGTGGCATTATTACAGCAGAGGTTGGGAGACCTACATGGCACAGAAAGGTTATCTGCTGTTCATACTTGACAACAGAGGATCGAGCGACAGAGGCGTAGAGTTTGAGCAAGCCACCTTCCGCCATTTGGGAGTTGAGGAGATGAAAGATCAGATAAAGGGCGTGGAGTATTTGAAAAGTCTTGCATACGTTGACAGTACCCGTATGGGCGTGCACGGATGGAGTTTCGGAGGATTTATGACAACATCATTGATGACCACATACCCCGACGTGTTCAAGGTAGGTGTGGCAGGAGGACCTGTGATAGACTGGAAATGGTATGAAGTGATGTACGGTGAGCGGTATATGGACACCCCGCAGGACAATCCAGAAGGCTATGCAGAAACAAGTCTGATAAACAAGGCAGGCAATCTGAAGGGCAAGTTGCAGATAATAATAGGCAACAACGACCCGACGGTAGTGCCGCAGCATGCCCTGTCGTTTATCAAGGCGTGTATTGAGGCAGGAACACAGCCCGACTATTTTGTTTATCCTGGGGAGCCACATAACATGAGAGGCCATCAGAGTGTGCATCTACATGAGAGGATTACCCAATATTTTGAGGACTATTTAAAATGACAACCATAAAGACACTACGGATATGAAAATATTATTACTTGGCGGAGGCGGCAGAGAGCACGCCTTGGCATGGAAGATCAAGCAGAGCGAGAAAGTAGAGAAACTGTACATCGCACCAGGCAATGCAGGGACGGTGAATGAAGGTGAGAATGTTGCTATCAAGGCAGATGACTTTGAGAGCGTGAAGAATTTCGCTGTGGAGAAAGGCGTTGATATGGTAGTGGTAGGGCCAGAAGATCCATTGGTAAAAGGTATCTACGATGAGTTTAAGAACGACCCACGCACAGCAGCGATACCAGTTATCGGACCATCAAAGCAAGGAGCCGTGCTTGAAGGGTCAAAAGACTTTGCAAAAGGGTTTATGATGAGGCACAACATCCCCACGGCAAAATACAAGACATTCAACAGCACAAATATAGAAGAAGGGCTGAAATTCCTTGAGACACTGAAAGCCCCATACGTACTGAAAGCCGACGGGTTGTGTGCTGGCAAGGGTGTATTGATTGTACCGACGTTGGATGAGGCAAAGAAAGAATTCAAGGAGATGCTTGACGGAATGTTTGGAAACGCATCAGCCAATGTGGTGATAGAGGAATTCTTGAGCGGCATAGAATGCTCCGTGTTCATTCTCACAGACGGCAAGCACTATAAGATATTGCCAGAGGCGAAGGACTACAAGAGGATTGGAGAGCACGATACAGGACTGAATACAGGAGGTATGGGAAGTGTATCACCAGTGCCATTTGCCGACAAGGAATGGATGAAGAAAGTGGAAGACCGCATTATCCGTCCTACGGTGGAAGGATTGGCAGAGGAGAACATCGATTATAAAGGATTTATCTTCTTCGGACTGATTAACGTGAATGGCGACCCGATGGTGATTGAGTACAACTGCAGGATGGGCGACCCAGAGACAGAGAGCGTGATGTTGCGGTTGAAGAGCGACATCGTAGACCTGTTTGAGGGTGTGGCAAACGGCAACCTTGACGAGAAAATCATTGAGATAGACGACCGCTCAGCAGTTTGCGTAATGCTCGTAAGTGGCGGTTATCCAGAGAAATATGCCAAAGGATATCCGATTTCAGGATTGGACGAAGTGGAAGGCAGTATTGTATTCCATTCAGGAACGGCAATGAAAGACGGACAGATAGTTACCGCAGGCGGGCGAGTGATTGCCGTAAGTTCGTATGGGAAAGACAAGGATGCAGCTTTGAAAAAATCATTCGAGGAAGCACAGAAGATACAGTTTACCGACAAGTATTTCCGCAGCGATATAGGTCAGGATTTGTAAAATACTTTTAATCTTCATTGAACCGCAAGAATTAGGGATGAAGAGAATACAGAATAAGATAGCGGAGAGCCGTTTCTCTTTGCCTGTGATGATAGTATATGGCTTGGGGATATGGTTTCTAAAAGGCTTCTTGGAACAACAGTTGTATCTGCAACTGCTGTTCTTTGCCGTTTCCGTGTATCTGATGGTAGAGTTGAACAACAGTAATCTGTTGATAAGAATCTACAGTAAGATGGTATCATGTTCGTTTTTGGCTTTGACCTGTATGTCAGCCTTTATTCTCGAGTCACCCAACGTCCTTGCAGTGCAGTTGTGCATAGTCGCATCATATTCCATAATGTTCAAGTGTTATCAGGACAAGAACACGCCAGGGAAGATGTTCTATGCCTTTCTGTTCATCGGATTGGCGAGTACGCAATTCATACAAGTTTTGTTTTTCGTACCCATTCTGTGGGTATTGATAGGCACGAAACTGATAGCGTTCAGTTTTAAGACATTTTTTGCCACGATATTAGGGCTCATAGTACCGTATTGGTTTTTAGTGGGATATTATTTTTTCATTGACGACATCGAGACGTTGATATGGCATTTCATATCCATAGCGCAGTTTGAGCCGTTGTTACAATACATGGAATTAGACTTGCACATTGTTATAACATTCGCATTTATCCTTATACTGTCCATTATCGGAATTGTGCATTTCCTGAACAACAGTTTGAAGGACAAGATACGCACGAGGGTTTATTATGAAATATTTATCATAATGGACATTGCCACAGCAATTTTCATTGTGTTGCAACCTCATTTTGCCGACTATCTGATCAGTTTGATGATTATCCCGACAAGTGCGTTGATTGCCCACTACATAGCCTTGACGAGTACGAAAGTAACCAATATCACATTCAAGGTAATCGTAATTTTGATAATAGCCCTCACAGTATATAATCTATGGATGCCTTCATTGCCTTTCTGACGGAATATGGATATGCAGGAATGTTGATTTCCTCGTTCGTTGCGGGCAGTTTTTTCCCGATGAGCAGTGAGGCGGTGATGGTAGCGTTCATTGCCGCAGGGCTTGACCCGTGGGGACTGCTTGTCTATGCCACGATAGGGAATGTGTTGGGAAGCATGTTCAACTATTGGGTAGGAACGTTGGGCAGGATTGACTGGATTGAAAAGTATCTGCACGTGAAAAGGGCAAGTCTTGAGAGGGCGCAACGGTTCTTGGGCGGACGAGGAGCATGGATGGGATTTTTTGCTTTTTTGCCAGTGCTTGGCAGTGCGCTGACAATTGCATTGGGACTGATGAGAGCAAATTTTTTGATTACGGCAGTAAGTATCACGATAGGGAAGGTGCTGAGGTATCTTGTGATTGTTTTAGGCGTACAGATTCTTTAGGGAAGAATGAAGAGTTGCCTGGCTGGGTATGGGAGTGAAGAGTGAAGAATGAAGAGTGAAGAGTGGATGCGGACGAGGTCCGAATGTATTCAAATGAAAAATGAAGAATGAAGAATGAAAAATTTAGAGGCACTGCACTTTTGCTTGAGTAATTCCTATATTTTTTTGAAATATATTTATATTTTATGATTTGTGCAAGTCCCACTTGCACAAATGGGATAATTTTAATAAGATGAATTGAAAAAACGGCATTTGAAGTGCTTGTAGAGGGGGTAATGTGAAAATTTGAGGAGACTGTTGGTAAAAGTTGAGGGAAGAAAATCGTTTATAGCGAGCTAAAAAGAGAGAATTTTTGAGATTTAAGCTGCGTATAAACGAAGTTTAAAGAAAAATATTTGAAAAAATC
>JAJQAR010000096.1 GCA_021203705.1 Prevotella sp.
AGGAAAACAAGCAGACATTCGCCACACTGCCATCAAATGTAGCCCGTCAGCTTTCTTTGGACCGTGACCCGCACGGAAACGTACAGGTTTCACTTATAGAGACGGAGCGTCTGCTTTCAGATATGTGCGAGGCACGTTTGGCAGAATGGAAGGCAGCTGGTAAATACAACGGCAAGTTCTCTCCACTGCACCACTTCTTCGGTTATGAGGGCCGTTGCGCAGCTCCATCAAACTTCGATGCTGACTATTGCTATGCACTTGGAACAAGTGCCGCACAGTTGATAGCCAACGGCAAGACTGGTTACATGGCTATTGTTCAGAATACAACCGCTCCAACAAGTGAGTGGAAGGCTGGCGGAGTGCCAATCACAATGATGATGAACATGGAGCGTCGTAATGGCGTTATGAAACCAGTAATCCGCAAGGCACTCGTTGAGCTTAACGGCAAGCCGTTCAAGACGTTGGAGCAGAACCGCGAGCAGTGGGCAAAGGAGACATGCTACGTATATCCAGGTCCTATCCAGTACTGGGGACCGACAGAGGTATGCGACCGTACAACTGTTACTCTTGCTCTTGAGCATGAGAAATAAAGATTATTTAAATTCTAAATAATATTCATAATGATTTGATTTGTCCAATCGGCGCTTTTTCTGTCGGTTGGGCAAATTTTGTTGTTTTATTAAGGTAAATATCTGACGTAAATGGTACAGACCAAACGGAGTACGACGACGAAAAAGCGTGGGGCAAAACGAAAGGGGAACGGCAAGACAGGCACATTCAAGAAGTTCTGTCGCCGTGTTCCAAAGTGGTCGTGGTGGATAGGCGGTTTGGTTGTCGTTGCCTTTTATATCTGGATATTCTACTATTTCTTTGTCGGTCCATTTGGCTTCCGTTGGCGGGCGTTGTATGGCGATCCGAAATATCCTGGCGGTTACGAGACGAGGGGTATCGATATCAGTCATTATCAGGGAGACATCGATTGGGAACTGCTTCGCAACGCCATGATAGAGAAGTGTCCTATCCGTTTCGTGCTTATCAAGGCAACGGAGGGGACGAGCAGCATTGATTCCAAGTTTGAAGATAATTTCATGCAGTCGCGAGAGTATGGTTTTATCCGTGGAGCATATCATTTCTGGAGCAATAAGTCATCAGCGCGCGATCAGGCATATTTCTTCCTCAACAACGTGCAACTTACTGTTGGCGACTTGCCGCCTGTCCTTGATGTGGAGCATAAGCCGAAGGAGGAAAGCGTGGAGGACTTTCAGCGAGACATATTGACGTGGCTGCATATCGTGGAAGATAAATATCATGTGAAGCCGATACTTTACACCTATTATAAGTTCAAGAATGAATATCTCAATACGGAGGTTTTTGACGACTATCCATATTGGATTGCGCATTACTATGTTGACGAGATAGATTACAATGGGGCTTGGAAATTCTGGCAGCATACCGATGCGGGGCGTTTACCGGGCATAAAGGGGTATGTGGATTTCAATATCTACAACGGCAGTTATTACGACTTGCGGAAATTCACAATACGTGAAATACCAAAATAAGAACTAATATTTTTTGCATTTATTTTATTATTACCACCGGCAACTTAAAAAAATCTAAATCTGGCATTTTTATTCTGAATTTATTTGCAGAAAACAATAATGTGCTTTATATTTGCATCGTGTTTTTCATGGTATTAGATTATTAAGGTTAATAAAGATTGGTTGTCGTGAGACAATCAATTTTTTTTGTATATATAGCAAGGTTATCGGGCGTTTCAAAATAGTCCGCAGCCTGCGGACGATTTCGAAATTGAGGTTAAAGTATTGAGAACAAATAATTTACGGAATATACTCTAATTTGTCCGCAGCTTGCGGACGATTTCAACAAGCAAATATTGTTTTCCATACCATGGGATCATCACCGTCGTATTATTGACAAGTGTAAGGATCTAAATAAAGCCATTTTCTTCGTAAAGAAGACATTGGAAAACAATTGGAGTCGTGATGTGCTGTTGAATTGGCTTGGTACCGATTTATACGAACGTGACGGCAAGGCAATTACAAATTTCCGTACAACCCTTCCTTCTGTTGAGGGAGATTTGGCTCAACAGATAACAAAAGACCCGTATCATTTTGACTTTCTCAATCTGCGGGAGAAACATGATGAACGTGAACTTGAGGATCAACTGATAAAGAACGTAACACGTTTTCTTTTGGAACTTGGCAAGGGCTTTTCTTATATGGGCAGACAATTCCGATTATCCGTGGGCAGTCAGGAATTCTTCCCGGATTTATTGTTTTACAACACCAACATCCATGCCTACATAGTGATAGAGTTGAAAGCACAAACTTTTCAACCGTCTTTCCTTGGACAGTTGAGTTTTTACGTGTCTGCAATCAACAACCAGTTTAAGACAGAGAGTGATAATCCTACAATAGGACTGCTTATCTGCAAAGAAAAAGATAATGTTGTGGCAAAATATGCTTTGGATGCATACAATCAGCCCATAGGTATTTCTGAATATCAACTGTCTCAACTCTTCCCCAAAGATTTCAAATCATCACTGCCTACTATTGAAGAATTGGAAAGTGGTCTGAAAAATTAAGACTATTTACAAAAAGTTCCGCAAATAGCGGAATTTTTTAATTTTCGTGTTAACACACTATAAATCAGTAAGTTATAGTATGCCCTCAAAAGATGGTGTGTCAATATAGATTTTGGCACACCTTATTTCCCTCCTAAGCCCATGCTTTTCAGCACTTCCTTTGCAGGCTGATGTCCTTGTTCTGCAGCTTTTCGATACCACTTTACTGCCTCATCAATATTTTGTTCAACTACCTCACCGTGGTCGTAACATAGACCTAAGAGATATTGCGCTATGGCATAATCATGTTCAACTGATTTTTGGTACCATTTGACAGCCTCCCTAGAGTCAACTAGCAAGTGCAACATTACGAAAAATATTTGAAAAATTCGACAGCATGAGTAGAAAAGTTAAGTCTTTCCTGATAGTGCATTTTTACAAACCTTTTTCTTCATTTTGCTGTCGTTTTTTTATAGTACAGCCTAACTCTGATATTGCCTTTTAGCGATGTAAATTTTTTAAAGTGAAAC
>JAJQAR010000026.1 GCA_021203705.1 Prevotella sp.
AATGTTGGATTTACAGCTAATTAGAATTAAATTCCGAAAGATTTTCATACTGGTAACATTATATGTACGATTTATTTCGTACATTTGCAGTAGATAAAGAAAATAGTTACTAACCATTTAAAATTAAGGAATATGGAAATGACAAAATTATTCTATGTGGGTATAGAGTTTTCCGATGAAAAGGATGCTGACTTCTACGGCGACAAGATACTGGCATTTCCTGAAATGCACAGAGTGAACAATAGGCGTTTCGAGAGTGAACGAAAAAAGGACTTCATGGATATTTTCACATTTTTCTTCTTCAAAATCGACATGATAATGATACCAAAAGAGAAATGCATCGATTACGATATATCCCACTGTTACGTGGAGGAGGAAGATGATGATAATAATTAAATAGAAAAATCATGGGATGGACATTCAGAAAGCTGTACGAGGAAGAACTTCACAAACCGACCCCGGCAAGTCTTTTCATAAAGCGTATGGCGGAGGTGTCGGGGCGGAGCGAGTACACGGTTCAGATGTGGCTGCGTGGGCTTCGCTATCCTGACAAAGCAGTGAGGGAGGCTATATCAAAGGAGCTTGGGCGGAGTGCAGATGAGCTTTTTCCAAAATAACGCACCCCCACCACAATACATTCTGACGACTGCCCAAAAAAATTGCAACCGTCGTCAGAATACCTTGGGGGACGGATTTGTGAGATACGGGCCCAAGTGTTAAAGATATTAAAATGCTGCGATTTTGTTCCATTTTTCTTTGATATATGGAACTTATTTGCTACCTTTGTAACGTCAATAAGAAAGACAAAGGGTTCTTAAACTTAATGAGTTATGAAGTACAATCAATTAATTGACAAGCTGACAAATTCAGGTTGTTATGTTTTAAGACATGGTAAGAGGCACGACTTTTGGTATTCACCTTTAACAGGTAAAAAATTGGCGGTGCCAAGACACGGTAGCAAAGAGGTCAAAAATGTAATCTTAGCTAAAGTCTACAAAGATTTGCTCGGACAATAGTCCGAACAAATCTTTAAAAAAATAAATGATAGAGAGAGTTGGTCAAACTAAATCTTACAAGAGTTAACATGAAAAAAATGAAAGTTACAGTTCAGGTAGAAAAACAACCGGGTGAGAAGAATTTCACATGCGTGGTGTTGGAAGACACTCCTGGCTTTCTTCTTACAGGTTACGGTGCTTCCGCAAAAGAAGCGATCGAAGATATGTATGTTGTAGAACAGGAAATGAGGGAGATAGCTGAAGAACGAGGTGAGGAAATGCCGGAACTTGAGTTTACGTTCAAGTTCGACATCGGTTCTTTCTTTAACTATTACAGTTGCGTCAATATATCGGGCATTGCCAAAAGAGCGGGCCTGAACGCATCGCTGATGAGGAAATACGCCGCAGGGATTACCAGTCCGAAAGAGAAAAGGAAGAAACAACTGGAAGAATGCCTGCACGACTTAGGAAAGGAACTCAATGCTGCCGTTATAGGCTGATTGTGTTTCATATTGACAATAAGTTTAAAGAACTCTTGGCATCCGTACACGTGAGTGTGCGGATGTTTTTTTTTGACCATTTTCGCCACTTCACGAAAATGGTGTGTTTGGCAGTCTGAAAGAAATTTGTTACCTTTGCACCTGAAATTTTTTGTTTCCTGCGGTCTGAAATTCAGACTGTGAGAATATTCTTTGAAATGGTTAGGGCGGTGTTTGTCGGGATGATAAACGCCGTTTTTCATGCGGTTTTGTTACCGTCTTGTTACCTGATATTGTGATAAATTTTGTAATTCACATATATTCAGAGATTTGCAGATAATATCAAAATTCTTATATGAAATCAACAGTAAAAATCGCTCTTTGAGTGATTTTCCTCACGCTCTGCATAGCTCGAACAAGTTCGGCTCTGCACTCGCTTAATCGAAAAATTCAAATGCGTTTGATTGTGTTCGCTTAACCGCAACTTTGTGTCCCTACATTGGATGAACGAGGGGGATTAAGCTGTTTAGCTGTTAAAAACAAGCAAAATGCAATAAATATTAGTGTTATACGTTTAATTAAGGTGTAATAAGAATATTTAAGAATAATGATAGAATACGTTAAAGGCGAGCTTGCGGAGCTCACACCGGCATACGCTGTTGTGGATGTGAATGGTGTGGGTTACGGCTTGAATGTTTCGCTTAACACATACAGTGCCATACAAGGCAAGAAAGACGTGAAACTCTATGTCTTTGAGAATATCCGTGAAGACGCATACGCCCTTTTCGGGTTTGCCGCAAAACAAGAGAGAGAGATGTTCCTGTTGCTCATCACCGTGTCGGGAGTGGGAGCTAATACCGCCCGCATGATACTTTCCGAACTGACGCCAGCCCAGCTGTGTGATGTAATTTCAACAGGCAACGAGAGAATACTGAAAACCGTGAAAGGCATAGGACTGCGCACGGCACAGCGCATAATTGTTGACTTGAAGGACAAGATTGCCGTCCTCGGCATAGAGGAGGCACAAGGATCTTCGGCAGGTTCTCATGTTGACAACATAAACAAAGAGGTGAGAGACGAGGCTGTCGGTGCGCTCACGATGCTCGGTTTTGCGCCCGCCCCGTCAGCAAAGGCGGTAGCCGCCATTCTGAAAGAGCAGCCAGAGTTGCCGGTAGAACAAGTAGTGAAGTTAGCATTGAAACAGATAAAGTGATTATATTGATAAAATTAAAGAGTTGTTACGGTTTATGTAGCTGATGTTATGCTTAAAGGAAAGCATAACATTCGTTATCTTAATGACAACACTTTCAGCCGCAAGGCACATTTTGCCCATATCGCATTTAAATCCCTGAAAGATAGATGTTTAGAACTAAGATAATATATGGAATTTTGTTCGCATTGTTTGCCGCAAGCGTGGCGAGCTATGCGTTCACTTTACCGTATTATCAGGATGACAAAACACGGTCCCAGAGAAACAATCAACGACCACCAGGGAACAATCCACCGTCAGATGATAACAATGCAGGACCGCAGGACAATAATACGCAACCACAGGGAGGCAGACAGAGGCAGGCGGCAAAAGACTCCACAAAGACGGAGATTTCAGACCTCTCATCTTTGGTAATTGATGAGGATATAATCCCCGATTCGCTGCTGCACTCGTTATGGAAGGTGCAGCGCACCGTGCCGATTACGGAGGAAGACCTCGACCACAACGCCACCGACCTGACGCTGCCCGACAATATCTCACAGGAAGTAGAGTACAACGACTCACTGAACAGATATTATATCGGGTCAAAGATAGGCGACAATTACCTGTCAACACCTATCGTTATGACGCCGGAGGAATACCAGAAGTGGAGTGAGAAGAAAGAGATAGAAAGATTTTTCCGTGACAAGAACGACGAGATAGTAAAGGAGAACGGCAAGGAGAAATTCTCGTTTTCGGATATGCACTTTGAGTTGGGACCGGCAGACAAGATTTTCGGTCCCGGTGGTGTGAGGATAAAGACACAGGGAACGGCAGAGGTTAAGTTCGGTATCACGCTCAAGAACATCGACAACCCGTCGTTGCCAATACGAAACCGTAAGACAACGATGATGGATTTTGATGAGAAGATCAACATCAGTGTCAACGGTAAGGTGGGCGACAAGGTAAACATGAACCTCAACTATAACACCGATGCGACATTCGATTACGATGCGCAGAACATGAAACTGAAATACGAGGGTAAGGAAGACGAGATAATAAAACTCATTGAAGGTGGTAACGTGTCGTTTCCGAGCAACTCATCGCTCGTGAACAGTGCCAGTTCGCTGTTCGGTATCCGTACCGACCTGCAATTCGGAAAACTGTCGTTGCAGGCAGTTGTCTCGCAGAAAAAGTCATCATCAAAGAGCGTTTCCTCAAAAGGTGGCGTGCAACTTACCACATTCGATTTCAGTGCTACAGAGTATGAGGAGAACCGTCACTTCTTCCTCTCGCAGTATTTCCACGACAAATACGACACGTGGATGAAGTCGTTGCCGAATATCCTGTCGGGTATTACCATCAACAGGGTGGAGATATGGGTTACTAACAAGACAGGAACGACGACAAATACCCGTAACATCATAGCGTTGACTGACCTTGGTGAGAACACGAGTGTGAGCAACACGTTGTGGGGACTTACGGGACAGCCCGTGCCTTCTAACAGTGCCAACAGCGAGTATTCCGCCATGGTAGGCAGTTATGTTGCCGCGCGGGACATCGACCAGACCAGTAGCGTGCTCGATGGCATCCCTGGTTTCACAGGCGGTGTTGACTATGAGAAACTTGAGAGCGCACGCCTTTTGAGCAGTAGTGAATATACCCTGAACACCTCGTTGGGCTATGTGTCGTTGAAGACAGCGTTGCAGACTGACCAGGTGCTTGCCATAGCATACGAATACACCTACGGTGGAGTTACCTATCAGGTGGGCGAGTTCTCATCCGATATACAAGATGCCAATCAAGCCCTTTTCGTAAAGTCGCTCAAGAACACCAGCAACAACCCGCAGCAAGGCAACTGGAAGCTGATGATGAAGAATGTTTATTATCTCGCCTCCTCCGTTGAGAAAGACAAGTTCAGGCTTGATGTGAAGTTCCAGAGCGACACCGCAGGCGTATATCTGTCGTACATCCCCGAACAGCAGGTAAAGAGTCAGACTATCATCAAGCTGTTGGGAGCAGACCGTTTGGACAACAACAACAAGACGAACAGCAACGGTTATTTCGACTATGTGAGCGGTTATACGGTAACCAACGGTAGGGTGTTCTTCCCTGTCGCGGAGCCGTTCGGAAAATACATGTACACCGCCCTGACGAACAGTGGAGTGGCGGCTGACGTGGCGGAGAAATACTGCTATACCGAGCTGTATGACTCGACAAAGACGACGGCGAAGCAGATAGCGGAGAAGGACAAATACGAGCTTGTAGGACAGTTTAGGGGAACATCAGCAAACGTGATATCCTTGGGGGCGTATAATGTGCCGCAAGGGTCGGTTGTCGTTACCGCAGGAGGAGTAACACTTACGGAAGGGTCAGATTACAGTGTTGACTATTCCGCAGGAGAAGTAACGATATTGAACCAGAGTATCATTGATGCCGGTACGTCGGTGAATGTATCGCTTGAAAGCAATACCGATTACGGTCAGGAGCGAAAGACGATGCTCGGACTGAACTGGGAATATGACTTCTCGAAAAACTTCCAGTTGAGCGGTACGATACAGCATCTGTCGGAGCAAGCACTTACCACTAAGGTATCAATGGGAGATGAGCCGTTGAACAACACCCTTTGGGGTATCAATGTCAACTGGAAGAAAGAGAGTCAGTGGCTGACAAATGTTTTGAACAAGATACCGTTCCTGCACTGTACGCAACCGTCGCAGATCTCGTTCACGGGAGAGTTTGCCCAACTGATAGCGGGGCATGCCAGTGGAGTGCAAGATGACGCATCATATATTGATGACTTTGAGAACACAAAGAGTACCATAGACGTGTCAACGCCATCCTCGTGGGTATTGTCGAGCGTGCCTTCCATGTTCTCCGAACAGAGCGACAACACAACGTTGAAGAGTGGTTACAACAGGGCGCAGATGGCATGGTACAACATCGACCCGTTGTTCACGCGCCGCAGTTCGTCGCTCACCCCTTCGCATATCAAGAGCGACTTGAACCAGCTCAGTAACTACTATGTGCGAGAGGTGTATGTAAAAGAGCTTTTCCCTAACAGGAATGACAACACATATAGCGGAGCGACCTCCACCCTCTCGGTTTTGAACCTCGCATATTATCCTTCAGAGAGAGGACCGTACAACTTCAATCCCAACCTTAATTATGACGGAACATTACCAAATCCAGAGCAGCACTGGGGCGGTATGATGCGAAAGTTAGATACCAGCGACTTTGAGACCGCCAACATAGAATATATCGAGTTTTGGATGCTCGATCCTTTCATCTACACTAATGAGCAGAGCGATGCCAACCAGTATGGCGGCGACTTCTATATCAACTTAGGAGAGGTGAGTGAGGATATCCTTAGGGACGGCAAGAAATTCTTCGAGAGCGGCATGCCTATCGACGGGTCAAACAGCTACACTACCACTCAATGGGGAAAGATACCAACGCAGTCAACAGTAACCTACGCCTTCACGACCAGTTCCGGTTCGAGGGCGTTGCAGGATGTCGGTTATAACGGTCTTACTGATGAGGAAGAGCTTTCGTTCAGCAGTTATCAGGACTTTATCTCCGCAGCGAGGAGCAGTGTGTCGCAAGCCCCGCTTGACTCGATATTGAACGACCCCGCCAATGATGACTATCATTATTTCCGTGGGTCAGACTTTGACGAGATACAGGCATCCATACTTGACCGCTACAAGAAGATCAACAATCCGCAGGGCAACTCCCCCGACAGTGACAGTCGTGAGGAGAGTTATGACACCTCTTACAAGACGACGCCGGATGTAGAGGATATCAACCAGGACTATACCCTGAATGAGTATGAGAAATATTTTCAGTATCACGTCAGCGTGCGCCCTTCCGACCTTGTGGTAGGTCAGAACTTCATTGTTGACAAGCGAGAGACATCAATGACGTTACGCAACGGCGAGACTGGACATGCCACCTGGTATCAGTTCCGTATTCCTTTGGACGAGTACGAGCAGAAAGTGGGTTCGATAAGTGATTTCTCCTCGATACGTTTCATGCGTATGTTCCTCACCAATTTCAAGAAGCCCATTGTGCTGCGTTTCGGAACACTCGACCTTGTAAGGGGTGAATGGAGGGTTTATGAGCAGACCCTCGACAACAGTACATCAGGGACGGGAACAATGTCGGTAAGTGCCGTGAACATCGAGGAGAACAGCGACAAGGTACCAGTTAACTACGTGTTGCCACCGGGTATCATCAGAGGTCAAGATCCTACGCAGCCGCAGTTGACGGAGGATAATGAGCAGGCATTAGACTTCGTAGTTACGGACCTTGCAAATGGGGAGGCGAAAGCAGTTTACAAGAACACCACGTTGGACATCCGCCAGTACAAGCATTTGCAGATGTATGTCCATGCCAATGCCTTTGAGCAGAACACCACTAACCTTACTGACAACCAGTTGGCTGTTTTCATCCGTTTGGGAAGTGATTACAAGAGCAACTATTATGAATATGAGATACCGTTGAAGCTGACGGAGGCGGGGCAATACAGTCTTTATTCCTCTGTTGACAGGGAGAAGGTATGGCCAGAGGACAATATGCTTGACATCGATCTCAGTGTGCTTACGGCATTGAAGAAAGCCCGCAACAAGGCCAAGTCGCAAGGTCTTGCCTCGTACACTACTCTATACAGCACATACGATGAGGACCGTCCAAACAACAAGATCAGTGTGATGGGAAATCCTACGTTAGGTGAGGTAAAAACCATGATGATCGGCGTGCGCAACCTGTCGGGCGACATCAAGTCGGGTGAGATATGGGTCAACGAGCTCAGGTTGATGGAATACACCAATGAAGGTGGTTGGGCGGCACAGGGAACGCTGAACGTGCAGTTATCCGATGTGGGAACAGTGAATGCCACGGGGAAGATTGTGACGGCAGGATTCGGCGGTCTTGAGGCAGGAGTAGAAGACCGTGAACAAGACAATTACAACACCTACAGCATAACGGCGAATGTGCAGTTAGGCAAGTTCTTCCCCGACAAGGCGAAGGTGTCGATACCCCTTTATTATTCAGTAACGAAAGAGAACACCCGTCCAAAGTACAACCCACTCGATACGGATATCCTGTTGAGTGATGCCTTGGATGATACAGCAGACAAGAACGAGCGCGACTCTATAGAGAACATCGCCGTTACGAAAACTACGAACACCAACTTCTCGTTGTCTAATGTGCGTGTGGGAATACAGACAAAGCGTCATCCTATGCCCTACGACCCTGCGAATTTCTCAATTACGTACAGTCATAGTCACAGTCATACGAGTGGAGAGACGACGGTGTTTGAGAACGATGACACATGGAAGGGAGCGTTCAGTTACAACTACACCCCTGTTTACAAGACCTTCGAGCCGTTCAGCAAGTTGATAAAGAGTAAGAAGAAAGGATTTGAGATATTGAAGAAATTCGGCATCAACTGGTTGCCACAGAATATCTCGTTTGATACGGATATGACACGTAACTACTATGAGTTGCAGGAGCGCGATATGGAGAGTACTGTAGATAACGAGTTGCCGTTGACGTTCAGTGAGCAGTTTTTGTGGAACAGGTCATTCTCGTTACGGTGGGACTTCACGAAGTGTCTGCACATGAGTTTCAGCAGTGCCACCAATGCGGAGGTGGAGGAACCGTACACACCAGTGAACAAAGACCTCTATCCCGAACAGTATCAGGCATGGAAAGATTCAGTGTGGATGAGTATCAAGGATTTCGGACGGCCGTTGAGCTATAATCAGAATTTCAGTATGTCGTATCAGGCACCGCTCAACCTGATACCGATATTCGACTGGATCAATACCGATGCAAGTTATAATGCGACCTACAACTGGACACGAGGTACCGACCTTGAGGATGGAACATCGTTGGGCAACACCATCAGTACGAACCGTAATTTCAACTGGAACGGTACTTTCAATCTTGAGCGTCTGTATGCTCATGTGCCATTCTTGAAGAAGACCAACGACCGTTTCAGTAAGGCATCACCGAAAAACTCGCGCAACAATCAGTTGAAGAACAAGCCAGGGCAGAAGGGCAAGGCTTCAGAGGATGAAAAGGAGCTGCCGAAGAACCAGAAGGCATTTGAGCAGGAGATAGTATTGAAGCCTGATACCGTCATCACCGTGGCACATGGCAAGAACAGTAAGAAGATTGCCGTGGGAGCCAAGACGGAGGACGGCAAGGCATTCAAGTTGAAATACAAGAAGGTAGATGCCAACAACTTGAAGATACTGACGAAGGTAGATACAGCCATGACATTGAAACTCACTGTAAGAGCCCTTCCGCCTGCGGATGAGACGAAATGGTACAAGACGGCGCAGTGTATAGCCCGTGGTTTGATGCTTGTAAGAAATCTTAGCTTCTCATACAGCAACCAATACAGAATGTCGATGTCTGG
>JAJQAR010000088.1 GCA_021203705.1 Prevotella sp.
GATTTGTATCTGTTGACAATTTTTATTAATTTTGCATCAGTTTATTGTGGTGTGTTCGGATGCTTAAAGAAAAACGGTGAAAGGTTGTGAGAAGCATTCTTGAAATTCGCTATAAAACAAAAACTGATTTTATACACTAATAACAAAAACTGGTAATATCGTGAAAAAGGTCATTTTATCTATTTTGATTTTGATGTTTACTGCTGGTTTCGCATATTCGCAAAACAATGGAGAGCTGGAGAGGGCAGATTCATTGTTTGCCTTGAGTGATAAATTAAACCAGGCCGGTGATTATGCCGGTGCGATAAGTATAATAACGGAGGTATTGGAAATACAGGAGAGGGTGACGGGCAGGGAAAATGCAGGCTATGCGACATTGCTAGACCGCTTAGCCTCTTATAAATACAGGATGGGAAGCTATGAAGATGCGATAAGCATAGAGACGGAGGCATTGGGGATTCGTGAGCGTGTATTAGGAAAGGAGCATAAAGACTATGCGATGTCGCTGAACAATTTGTCTATTTACATTTCATCGTTGGGCAACTATGTGGAGGCGATAAAGTTGGGAACGGAGGCATTGGAGATCCGCGGGCGGTTGTTCGGCAGGGAAAATGTCAATTACGCGAACACGCTGAACAACTTGGCGAGTTATAATTCTGCATTAGGAAACTATGTAGAGGCCATAAGACTTATAACGGAGGCGATGGGAATATATGAGAACTTATATGGCAAGAAGAATTCGTATTATGTGTCATCGATAAACAATCTGGCAAGATATTATTCGTTGTTGGGCGACTATGAAGATGCGATAATTATGGAGAGTGTGGCATTGGAGATATTCAGGAGGCTATCAGACAAGAAAGATGAATACTATGCTGTAATGTTAAACAACTTGGCAGATTATTATTCCAATATCGGCAACTATGAAGATGCGATACAGCTTGGTGAGGAGGCATTGAGAATAACAGAGGAGTTATTAGGGAAAGAACATTTCAACTATACGAGTCTATTAAGCAATTTAGCGAGTTATAATGCGCATACGGGCAACTATGCGGAGGCACTAAGGCAGGGAGCGGAAGTGGTGGAAATAGCCCGGTCTATATTAGGAGAGGAACATCCATACTATGCCCTGTTGTTAGAAAACCTTGCAAATTATGATTATGAAGCTGGGGAATACGCAGATGCGTCAGAATGTGCGGTGTCGGTCACGGAGACATACAGTAAGATGGTACGCAGAACATTTTCGGACTTGACGGCAAATGAGCGAATGCTGTACTGGAACAAATACAGGGGATGGTATGAGGGGAATTTACCGGAGTTGACATACTATATCCGGGATGCTTCGCTGCTGGCGGCAGTGTATGACGGGACATTGCTCAGCAAGGGATTGTTATTGAACAGTGAGATAGAGATGAGCAAACTAATAATGGAGAGCGGAGACAGTGCTGTTGTTGTGAAATACGAGGAGTTGAAATCTGGAAGGGCGTTGTTCAACAAGATTATAGAGAGCCGCTATGCCGCCTTGCAGTCGATAGCGGATGAAATAGAGCGAGCGGAATACAAAGTGCTGTTGGATGCGAAGATAGACTCTATGGAGAAACGTCTGGAAATGCGGGAGCGAGAGCTTATGGAGGAATCGAAGGCATACGGAGACTACACAAAGAATTTGGGTATCGGCTGGAGAGAGGTGCAGGCGAGGCTTGGGGAGAAGGATGTTGCGATTGAGTTCCTCAGTTTTCCTGCTGAGAACGATAGCATCATGTATATTGCCCTTACTCTTACAAAGGAAGATGATGTGCCACATTTGATACCGCTATTTGAAAATAGTGAATTGGATAGAATATCGAAATACGATTATTATAATTCACTTGAATTGGCAGATCTCGTTTGGAAACCGTTGTCAGAAGTGTTGGTTGGCAAGGACAATATCTACTTTGCACCAGCAGGAGAGTTGCACAACATTGCGATAGAGAGTATTCCATGCTATGACGGAGATGGCTTGATGTCAGACAAGTGGAATTTATACCGTTTATCATCAACACGAGAGTTGGCGTTGATAAAGGAAAAGAGCGAGATAAGGAGCGCATACCTGTACGGCAACCTGAAATATGACACCGATGTGGAAACGTTAGTAGCAGATGCGGGGAATTATACCGGTATAGACCGCAGTGTTGACTGGGAGACAGTGAATATCGCCGATTCATTGGATTTGCGCGGTTCGGCACAGTCGTTTTTAAATCCATTACCAGCAACAAAGGAAGAAGTTGAGAGTATAGACAAGTCATTGAAAAGTCAGGATGTAAACTCAACGCTTCTCACGGAAACATGTGGCACAGAATCTTCATTCAAGGCACTGACAGGACAAAAACCAAGCGTGTTGCATATAGCCACACATGGATTCTATTGGACTGAGACCGATGCGAAGAAATTCGGTCTTTCATCCATGGCGATGCTGAATGACAACGGCTACAAATATGTTGAGGACAAGGCATTGACCCGTTCCGGCTTGTTCTTTGCGGGAGCGGCTAACGCATTCAGAAAGGATGCGAAGATACCAGAGGGTGTTGATGATGGAGTATTGACGGCAAAGGAGATTTCGGTATTGGATTTGCGTGGACTTGATTTGGTAGTTCTCTCGGCATGTGAGACAGGCTTGGGAGAAATAACCGGTGATGGAGTGTTTGGTTTGCAGCGAGGATTCAAGAAAGCCGGGGCGCAGACATTGATGATGAGTCTCTGGAAAGTTGACGACAATGCCACGCAGATACTGATGACGGAGTTTTATTCAAATCTTGCGAAAGGAGAGAACAAATTCGAGGCGTTGAAGGAGGCGCAGCAATATGTGAGGGTCACGGACGATGGCAAATATTCCGATCCAAGATATTGGGCGGCGTTTATTCTGCTGGATGGAGAGATTAAGAATTAAGAATGGATGCGGCAAGCCGAGTGCTTCGAAGTTAAAAGCGATGTTTCACACAAAAAAATAAGAGATTATGAAGAAGAAAGTATTAACATTATTGATGGTGGCAGCATTTGCCTGCCCGGTTTTGATGTACGGACAAAAGCCGGTAAGTAAACTGGGTGTTCGTCCTTCGACATCTTCGAG
>JAJQAR010000128.1 GCA_021203705.1 Prevotella sp.
ACGTACAGCAGTTGGCATGGCTTGTTTGGACTCACACAAAAGGAACAGCAAACGAGAAGATTTTCGATGAAGCATATCAGGACATCATCGACCAAAACACCCCTTTGTTCGAGAAACAGACAGAGAGCCTCACAACTTACCAGATGAATTTCATACGTGCCCTCATAGATGGCAATCACAGTGAGTTCACAAAACAGGAAATCCTAAGAAAATACCAGTTGGGATCATCCGCCAATGTCAGCATCATAAAACGTGCATTGCTTAAAAAAGAACTCATAGAAATAGAAGCCCGCCAGGTAACCATCCTCGACCCTATCCTCAAAGTCTGGCTAAAACGGATATTGGCAAGATAATAATGAACATTAACGTTATAACATTATAATTAAATGGAAATAGAAAATTAAGCCATGAACGAAAATAAAGATAAGCAGGTGATTCGTACTCCTGGCACACCTGTATATCCTAATGAGCCAGACATAGTTTGGAATTTGAACGGTTATCCTATGAATGCGAAGTATCCGCCTGACATAGAGAAATATGGAAACGAATACCACGGCTACCCCAATGATGAGTATGAGACAATTTTATACGATTTCGCAGTAAAAGGCTATGACTTGATTTTTACATATAAAGGCAAGCCATATTACGTCCTCTTTGAAGTAGATCATGTGGCATTGTGTGATGATCATTTCACTGAAGAATACGAAGTATTCCCAAACGCAAATGCGTTCATAGAAAACTTCAAAATTGATGGAATACCGCTCATAGACCTTATCGACGAGTTGGAGGATGTTGAACCAGTATAATCCGTCAGGAGATTTTCGTATCAATAAGGATTACAAAATTGTGGAAATAGTTATATGCTAAATATCAGTATTCTAAAACTTCATCCATACTGTAAGGCATCCATTTCCCATACATCTCATTAATGAACATAGCAATGCCTTTCGTGTGAATACTCACATCTTTTTGTGTAAGTAGGTTCTGCGCATCAGGATAATTCTTCATGTAACTAATCGCATATCTTTCCCAACTCTTATTACTATTTGCCCATCTGTCAAGATACATCTTCTCGAAATACCAAAATCTCCCCTTTGCACTACGATGCTCATAGGGGCATTCTTTCTCACCCTTATAGTATCTGCAATATTTTTTCAACTCATCCTTTGTCATAGATTATGATATTTAAACATGATAACAAGATTATGAAAATAAATTTACTTATGCTCACCAAGGTAATATTCATCGTACCATTCCCTAAATGCTTCTGCACTTCCATCTATCCAATGTAGATACCGACCATACAAAAGTGCTTTAAGCGAGATAGGCGGATTTTCATTTGCGTGGAAATCTTCGAGACCGTCTTTCTTATAGCATTCTACCATACGAGCGTAATAGTGATCACTATCAGCCTCGCTTTCGTTGCACCACCTTCTTTCGTAATCCCACATAAGTGCGCTATTGCCTTTGTATGGGCATTCCTTTTCGCCTTTGTAGTATCTGCAATACTTTATCAACTCATCCTTTGTCATATCTGATAGATTTATATTTTCAATTCTTAAAAATTATTTACAGAAATTCGATTCTCTGTATTTCGCCATTAGTCTTATAGTTGCCGATATTCTTACCTCTGACAACTTTTTCAGCAATAAGGACTTCACCCTTTCTTATACAGTGAATATAAAGGATGTCATCGGTTAATAAACTGCTGTTCTCCGCCTCAATCACTTTCAAGACATGAATATTTTCAACACAAATTACCTCAAGCGTTACTACCCTGTTCAAATATCGTATTCTCAATTTCGTACCAATGTCAAGTTTTTGGATATAAACTGTGTCATCGTCATATCTCCATATACTGTTGATATTTTTCGTGTTGACATATTCATCCCAACTCATAAATCCAAGATACATGGCAATTGTATTGAGAGTAAAGTCACTGCTCCTACGGTCATCGTTAATAATTCCAAACAACCTTTTTAAGGTTGTTGTGCCAATATTCCTATTTGTCTCCTTAAAAATATAAGAAGACAATATTTCCATATCTTTGGTCTTATCAAGCACCAAACCTGACTTTGCCTTTATGTCGTTGATTATTTCATTACTAAGTATCATATAGCCACTTTTATAAATGTGTAATTATCCGCAGCTCTATTTGAATATTTATCCAAATAGCTCTTATCCTTTCCATCAAATTTTAAGACAGAAGTCACACCGATTCCGTTATAAAGACCGTCCGAACACAAGATGAAAATATCGTTAGGCTGAATATCAACTTTTTCAACAGGAATATCACTAAGATCATCATCTCCCATTATTGCTCGGTTTACTATATGGGAATATCTCTCAGTATCTCTCTGACTGAGAATAATATTATTCTTTCTCAAATCGTTTACTACCGAATGATCTTCTGTCCGATAAATTTCTTTGTCCTTACGGAATTGATAAACTCTACTATCACCAAGCCATGAAATATAAGCACAATCTTTTATTACCATAAGCACTACTATTACCGCCCCCATCTTCACACCACCCAAAGCAATCCTTTTCAGCATGATATTTTCATTGGAATAAGTAATAGCCTCCTTGAGCAGCTCTTCTGGCGACAATTCATCTTTATTGGATTCCGCATATTCAATAACGGCATCTCCGATAATTTTAGCTGCAACATCACCTTGTTCATATCCTCCCATTCCGTCAACTACGACATAAATGGAACAGTCATCAGAAAGAGATTTGAAAACAGCATAGTCTTGATTACTCTCCCTGCCTCCCTTATTCGTATATTTAAATGCTTCCATTACTTAACTGCTGATATTGTTTCGCCACCATGCTTGGTTACACGTGGACGGATACTGATTTTCATCGGGCGTTGCGTGATAGTTTTCTCGGTAGCCTTGTTAGCCCACAAATAAGCCTCTCCTGAACCTAACGAAGCCATTTCTGTGGCTGTTAGCGTTTGAAGTGATGTTATAGCCTTTTGCACATGCTTTACCCATCCAGGAGAACTGAACCTATGCATAACAACAATGGAACTCAACTCAATAATTTCTGTCGGCAAACTCATTGGATCTTGACTTGCAATCATAACAGAAAC
>JAJQAR010000249.1 GCA_021203705.1 Prevotella sp.
TAAATTAGAAAATAATATAGAAGGAATTTTGTATTCTGTTGTGGCAGAGCCTCTCTCTTTAAATGAAATCGCTCCGTTTGTAACTAAGTCTATCAAATTGGATGAGATTTTGATTGATACATACGTTACTACCGACAATATGCTTCAGAATAAATCGGGTGTCATTCCTTTTGAAGGTGTCGCTAACATCAGTTCTATTACTGAGTATAAGAAGAATGATATCTTAATCTCCAACATCCGTCCGTATCTTAAAAAAATCTGGTTTGCGGATAAGGATGGTGGCTGTTCTAAGGATGTTCTTGTTCTTAGGTCATCAGCCCCTGACAAGTATAATCCGAAATACATTTATTATATGCTTCGACGTGACACTTTCTTTGATTATGTCATGAAAAGTACAAAAGGAATCAAGATGCCGCGTGGAAATAAATCAGAAATCCTAAAGTATGAAATCCCTGTTCCCACAATCCAACAAGAACGTGATATTTTATCCAGTATTGAAAAGTTGGAGAATGAAATTATCAATGCTAAAACTGTAATCTCACAAGCACCTCAACTCAAACAAGCCGTTCTTGATAAGTACCTGTAAATATCGTAATATTACGGGATTAAATTCTCAAAAGAACGGTATCGTGAATGAAGATCGCCTTATACAGACTTTCAAAACTTGTGGCAGATAAAAGCCGTTTTGTCTGCGAATTTGTATTTCAGTTTGTATTTTAAATTATGGAATACAAGGTGAAATTCAAATGGGATGACACAGATAAGAGGTATGTTGGCATTAAAAAGGCGGAAGGCACGGCTTGCCGTAACCGTTCTGACGATTAACGGACAGATAATCGCGATGACTGCCCCCGCAATGATTATATAATCTAATGTGAGGACGGCATAAATAAAGGCGGCGATAGAGAGCCAAAAACAGAGGTGCAACGATAACATATCCAAATTGAATACAAAACGGTGGCGCAGGCGGTGGTTGAGGTGCTTGCGTGTCTCCATATAAAACACGTTCTTGTTGCGCCATTCCTTTTTAGTCGGTTTTTCCTCCTCAATATAGCTTTCAGGAGTTAAGTCAACAGCAATAACTTCCTCATCACCATATTTATTCACAAGGAAATAATACTCCCCACGCGCATATTTAAGATTGCCCTGAAATCCCTTGTCGTCCATAAACATACTCTTACGGAACATTAGGTTACTGCCGAACATGCCATAACCATACGATTTTGAAGCCTGGCGCATATTGCTGTACTCACAGTGCAGACGGAAAAACCTCTTGAAAGAACTTGTATCTTCGTTGTAATTACTATAACCAAAAACCAAATTCCTGTCAGATGCACAGTTGGATGCCATTGTAGCAATCCACTTGTCAGAGACAGGAAGGCAGTCAGCATCAGTTAGCAATATCCACTCATTTTTCGCCGCCTTGACACCTAAGGTTATGGCGAGCTTATGCGTACTCATATAACGGGCGGATTTAGGAACAAAGGTAACATGTAGGTTCTCATGTTCCCCAAAAGTCTTGATTACATCCTCTGTACCATCCTCATCCTTACACACCACGACAATCACCTCATACCCCTGCGGATAGTCCTGAGATAGGAACACAGGAAGATTTTTCTTGAGTTCCAATGCGTTGTTGTCAGAAACAATTATCACCGACACAGGCAATAACTCCTCATTCCGATACTCATTCTCGTGAATTTTTCTGAAGAAAGAATCCGCAAAGCACGACAATAAGGCAAGCACTATCAATATAGCACAGATTATAAGCGACAGTTCGTTGGAAAACAGAAAATCGAAAAACATGCAGAATTAACAATTTTGAAATTACAAGTCCTCTGTAACGTATCCTTTTGGCAGTTGCCTGCAATTATATTGCGAAGCCATAATCTCGCCGTATGCCCCAGCAGAGCGGAGAGCAAGAATGTCGCCACGCTGACAGACATTCAATTGATAGTCCTTTGCGAAAACATCACTCGACTCACAGATAGGACCTACCACATCGTATGTATCGAGAGCATCTTCGTTGGATATATTCTCTATTTTATGGTAAGCCTGATAAAGGGCAGGACGTATCAAGTCAGTAAATCCAGCATCAACAATGGCGAATTTCTTCACCGCACCCTGCTTTACATACAACACTTTCGTGATAAGAGAGCCACACTGACCTACAACAGAACGGCCAAGTTCAAAATGGAGAATCTGTCCCTTGCGCAGTTTCAAGTTGTTGGCGTATGTCTCGAAATATGCCTTGAAATTCGGAATCGGTGCACCATTAGGATTGTGATAGTCAATACCCAAACCACCACCTACATTGATGTTTTCAACCGCTATCCCCTTACTTTCGAGTTTGTCCTGCAACTCGTTCACACGGTTGCAGAGAGCAAGGAAATCGTCCATTTCAAGGATTTGAGAGCCGATATGGAAATGCAAGCCGACAAACCTAACATTCGCCATTTCCTTTGCCTTCATTATAATGCCCTCCATATCCGTCATGGAGATACCAAACTTATTCTCGGCAAGTCCTGTGGTAATATTGGCATGAGTATGTGCCCCGACATCAGGATTGATGCGGAAAGCCACATTAGCGACCTTCCCCTTTCTTTCAGCAAGTTCATTGATAACCTCAAGTTCAGGAATACTCTCCACGTTGAAACACAGAATGTCGCTGTCTAAACCGAGGTTTATCTCCTTGTCACTCTTGCCTACACCGGCAAACACAATCTTGTCGGCAGAAAAACCTGCATTGAGGGCAGCCTGTATCTCTCCTCCACTCACGCAGTCAACGCCAAGACCAGCCTCATTGATCAAGCGTAGCAATTTCGGATTGGCATTAGCTTTGATAGCATAGTGGACGAGAAAGTTATCATACTTGCCCGTCTCGTTGTTGATGGCACGCAGCGTCTTACGAAGCAGTGCCGTGTCGTAATAGTAAAAAGGAGTCTCTATATCGTTGAACTTATCCAAAGGAAAAACACCTTTATCATTCATGGTTCAAAATCTTATTAGGTTTTATATTAAGAATTAATGGTTAAACAGCGTGTCACTCAGACTTTGCATCGCACGTTTCTTATCAACCTCACTGACGAGGAACGA
>JAJQAR010000047.1 GCA_021203705.1 Prevotella sp.
CGATACCACGTATCGTTTTTTATTTTATATTTGCGGTCGCTAAGAAATCAGCAAAAAGAGATAACTCTTAATCGAAAATGAAACACAAAGTTTTCCAAAACGGAAAACTTTTATAGTGGAAACTCGAAAAAAGTTTCCCAAAAATGAAAAAGCTATGGAAATAAAGAACTTCACGATTACGAAGCGGGATGGCAGTACCGACTGTTTCAGTTTGGACAAGATTATGAACGCCATCATAAAGGCATTCAACTCAGTAAACGAGCCTGCGGATCTTGGTTGCATATCAAGGATAATCAGTCATCTGAACATCAAGGAGGGCATCAAGGTAGAGGACATCCAGAATCAGGTAGAGGAAGCCTTGATGAAGGAGGCATATTACAAGGTAGCGAAGAGTTTCATGCTCTACCGTCAGCGTCACACTGAGGACCGTGAGACGATGGAGAAGATGAAGTTTCTTGCCGACTACTGTGATGCCGTGAATGCTGCCACCGGGTCGAAGTACGATGCCAACGCCAACGTGGAGCACAAGAACATAGCCACTTTGATCGGGGAGCTACCGAAGTCAAATTTCATCCGTCTGAACCGTCGTCTGCTTACGGAGCGTATCAAGAAGATGTACGGCAAGGACTTGGCAGACAAATACATTGAAATGCTGACGAAGCATTTCATCTACAAGAACGACGAGACGAGCCTTGCCAACTACTGCGCCTCGATAACGATGTACCCCTGGCTTATCGGGGGCACGACGTCGATAGGCGGCAATTCCACTGCACCGACGAATCTGAAATCATTTTGTGGCGGTTTCGTGAACATGGTGTTCATGGTGTCGAGTATGCTCAGCGGAGCATGCGCCACTCCGGAGTTTCTGATGTACCTCAACTATTTCATCGGTTTGGAGTATGGCAAGGACTACTGGAAGGAGCCTGACAAGGTGGTTGACCTATCCCTTAAGAGAAGGACCATTGACAAGATGATAACCGACTGTTTCGAGCAGATAGTATATTCCATAAACCAGCCTACGGGAGCCCGCAACTACCAGGCGGTGTTCTGGAATATAGCATACTATGACAGACCGTATTTCGAGAGTCTTTTCGGTGAGTTTTATTTTCCTGATGGCAGCAAGCCCGACTGGGACAGTTTGTCGTGGTTGCAGAAACGTTTCATGAAATGGTTCAACAAGGAGCGTGTGAAAGCCGTGCTGACATTCCCGGTAGAGACGATGGCACTGCTGACGGAGAACGGAGACGTAAAAGACGAGGAATGGGGCGACTTCACGGCAGAGATGTATGCGGAGGGTCATTCGTTCTTCACATATATGAGCGACAACGCTGACTCTCTCAGTTCGTGCTGCCGCCTGAGAAACGAGATACAAGACAACGGATTCAGTTACACACTCGGTGCGGGAGGCGTGTCAACGGGTTCAAAGAGCGTGCTGACTATCAACCTCAACCGTTGCGTGCAGTATGCCGTAAACCATAAGATGGACTATTTGGACTATCTTGCAGATGTGGTTGACCTTGTCCACAAAGTGCAGTTGGCATACAACGAGAACTTGAAGGAGTTGCAGAAGAACGGCATGCTGCCACTGTTTGATGCTGGGTACATTAACATCGGGCGGCAGTATCTCACAATAGGCATAAACGGTCTTGTTGAGGCTGCGGAGTTCATGGGTTTGCAGATAACGGACAACCCTGACTATCTCAAATTCGTGCAGGGCATTCTCGGACTTATTGAGCACTACAACAAGAAATACCGTACAAAGGACGTGCTTTTCAACTGCGAGATGATACCGGCGGAAAATGTGGGAGTGAAGCATGCGAAGTGGGACCGTGAGGACGGTTATTTCGTACCGCGCGACTGCTACAACAGTTATTTCTATGTCGTGGAGGATGACAGTCTGAACATAATCGACAAGTTCAAGCTGCACGGCGCACCATATATCAAGCACCTGACAGGAGGCTCCGCCCTTCACATGAACTTAGACGAGCACCTGTCAAAGGCGCAGTACCGCCAGTTGCTGAAAGTAGCCGCCGAGGAGGGCTGCAACTATTTCACGTTCAACATCCCGAACACAATATGCAACAGTTGCGGACACATCGACAAGCATTACCTGAAGGAATGTCCCGTATGCCACAGTCATGATGTTGACTACTTGACACGTATCATCGGGTATCTAAAGAGGGTGAGCAACTTCTCGGAGGCACGCCAGGAGGAGGCACACAGAAGATACTATGCCGGTGTTGAGAAATTCTGATTTGTTGCCGTACATTATTATAATATAGTATTCGAGAGAAAACAAATTCCAACCTTATACCTTTTAAAACCTAATATTACCAATGTTGAAGTACGTAAACATGGGAGTTGTGTTTCAGGAAATTCCCGATGAGGTGACGCTTTCAATAAACATATCCAACTGTCCTTGTCATTGTCCCCATTGCCATAGCAAATATTTGTGGGAAGACATCGGAGAACCGTTGACACCGTTGGCATTGGAGAAGATTGTACGTGAGTATGACAAGGACATCACGTGCATCTGTTTCATGGGAGGTGATGCGGAACCTGTTTACGTGAATATGTTGGCAACATACCTGCACAAGGAACATCCAAGACTTAAAGTAGCGTGGTACAGTGGGAGAATACGCATTTCGTCATCGGTATGCAAGGAGAATTTTGACTATATCAAAATCGGCCCATACATCGAACATTTGGGTTGCCTTAAAAGCTGCACCACCAACCAACGGCTGTACAAACGGGTTTCAGGAGAGAGCTTTACGGATATCACAGAGAGGTTCTGGAAAAAGTAACGGCAAAGCCGAATTAAGAGTTAAGAATTAAGAATTCATTATTGCTTGCATCTTTTGCTTGGGTGTACATTCGTTTCTACGAAACGAGCGGACATGATAAATCAATGTCCTTATATTGGCTGAAAGAGGGTAAAAACAGTGTTGTGCAAAATATAGAAGCATATATCCTTAACAAATTTCATAGACTTTATTTCATTTACCACAATTATTACAAGCTAAACTGTTAACGTCTGAAAATAAAAAAAAAAAACTGAAAAGGTTTCTTAATTTTTGGTGGTATTTTT
>JAJQAR010000127.1 GCA_021203705.1 Prevotella sp.
TAGTTCGATATTCTTCAAGGAAAAATCATACTGATAACAATTCACCCCCTTTCCAAGAATATTTCCGCTTTCATCGGCCAAAACACAGTCGAGGGTATCAGTCAGCGTCTTTTTTGCTGGTAATATTGTCTGCTCAACGACAAGACTAAGACTTGTGAAAGGAAATGCCTCTGTCGTGCGTAAGCCAATTCCGATGTTGTATGTCCCCGACCTCTCCGCATGAGGGACATCAAAAGTCAACACCTCATTCTTTTCCCATCCCATTACGGAGGTAGCAACATAACTATCGTAAACGGTATCCTCGTCACAAGATACCGTTATAGTCATCATGGCAAAAGCCACACATATTATAAATATGGAACGCCTCAATATCTTCATCCCACTTACAATCAGTCCGCATTGTTGCCGTCCTTCACTTGGGCTTTCTCCTTATTTACAGCTTCCTTTGCCTTCCCTTTTTCCTGCAACTGCCTTACGTTGCGGGGCTTTCCCTTCTTTTTCTTACTTTTGTCAAATCTCGTAATACTCTCACCAGCGAGTAAGTCAACAGTCTTATCAATGGGTTTATCCTTGCCATCTTCCTGCAAAGAAAGCGGCTTTACTCCCCTCTTGTTCATCTCGATAATCTCCATAGCTCTACTTGCCTGTATCGTCTCAAGATTTGCCGGCACCTTCTTGTCGGTGGAATACGTTACCAACCCAGCCAAAATATCGGCCTTAAACTGATAGTAATCACCCTCCTGTGTACTGAGAACTATCTCCTTACTTGGCAATTTCTTTCCAGCCTCAATATAATCGTCAACCTCATAATTAAGACAACATTTCAACTTAGCACACATACCGGCAAGTTTCTGAGGATTCAGGGAAATGTCCTGAAAACGCGCGGCACCCGTATTGACAGACACGAAATTCTTCATCCATGTAGCACAGCACAACTCTCTGCCGCAAGGTCCTGTTCCGCCAATGCGCCCCGCCTCCTGTCGTGCACCAATCTGTTTCATCTCAATGCGCACATGAAAAGTCTCGGCAAGCACCTTTATCAACTGGCGAAAGTCAACACGCTCGTCTGCAATGTAATAGAAGATGGCCTTATTGCCATCACCCTGATATTCCACATCACCGATTTTCATCTGCAAATCAAGATCCTTGGCTATCTGTCTGCTCTGAATCATAGTACTGTGCTCACGACTTTTTGCCTCTTGGTATTTATCCATATCTGCTGGCTTGGCAATGCGGTAAATGCGCCTTATATCATCAGCCGACTTGATATTAGCCTTACGTATCTGCAACTCCACGAGCTTTCCTGTAAGAGTTACGACACCTATGTCATGACCTGGATTAGCCTCAACAGCCACAACATCACCTTTTCGAAGGTCGATATTGTTGACATTGTGATAATACCCCTTTCGCGTGTTTTTGAATTGCACCTCCACAAGGTCGGTACTCTTGGCGTTACCTGGCACATCAGCCAACCAATCGAATGTGTTCAACTGGCAGTTCTGTCGCCCACAGCCCCTTATGCATAATCCATGGTCACAACCGTTATATACTATCTTCTTATTCTTGTAGTCCATATCTAATTCTAAATTGTCAATTCTCCATTCTTAATTTTATCACCATCTGCACTGCCAAATCGAAGAACACGATTTTGGCATACGCATTCTGCCCGATGTCCCTTATAGCAAGGTTCATCAGCCGTGAGATCTCAACGACATTAGCCTCATTGATGAATGGGGCAAAGTTGCGGGCAAAGTCCTCCTCTTCCAGCGTCATATAGTTGAGCTCGCTCTCACGGAAGTTGTACATGAAGTTCTCACGGACAAGGTGCAGGAAATATATCAGCATACGCTTCTGTTTCTCCCTACCGTATGCATAAGCAGTCTCGCTCCATTTCTTCAATTCCCTTATATCTCCAGCATAAGCATTTCTCATCAGAATCATATACATATCCAGGAACTGCCGTTTTTCACTACTCGCATCAAGTTCCTCAAGGGCGTTTAACCAACTGCCGTTGGCGGCACGTGATACCCTCCTTGCAGCATGGGCATCTATTCCACGCCGTTCCACCAACGCCCGCTCAATAGTTTCCCTCTTGATTGGCGGGATGTCTATGCGCTGCGTGCGGCTTTTTATCGTCTCAAGTAGCTTTTCAGATTCCTCACATACCATGATGAATACCGTTCCCTTAGGAGGCTCCTCGAGTAGCTTCAGCAACTTGTTGGCACATTCATCATTCATGCGCTCAGGCAACCATACAACACACACCTTGAAATAACCCTGACTTGCCTTAAACGACAGTTTTCTAATCAGGTCATTACTGTCACCTACTCCAATCTGAGCCTGCTGGTTTTCCGCTTTCATTTCCTTGAGCCACCTGTCCATAGTGAAATAAGGACCTTCTGCAAGCATCTTCTGCCACTCTTTGGAAAAGTCATCACTCGTCATCTGATGAGCCGAACTTGTTCCCTTCGGACGTATCACAGGGTAAGAGAAATGCAAGTCTGGATGACCCCATTTGGAAAGCATACCACATTGGTTGCACACCCCACATGAGTCGTGGTCATCATGGTTCTTACACAACAGATAAGAGGCAAATGCCAATGCCAATGCCATCTTGCCGCTCCCTTGTGGCCCACAAAACAGCATCGCATGAGGCAACATGTTATTACGCACCATCTGCAATAGGCGTTCCTTCACTTCTTCCTGCCCGATAACCTCCTCGAATTTCATACGTTCAGACGTTCTATCACTTGAAACTATTCCATACACGAGAGAAATATTAACTGCAAAGATACTTTAAATTAGGCGCAAGACAAAATAAAATCAAGACTTACTTTGATTTTGTCATTAATTATTGTTATATTTGCAAATTATTTTTTAAGAATTAAAGTAGTAAAAGATTAACGATTATTAAATCTAAGTAAAACTATGGAACAAAATCAGACAGGCAGCAAAGCCTATTTATTTTCTATCGTGTTAGTAGCCGTATTGGGAGGCTTGCTCTTCGGATATGATACGGCAGTAATTTCAGGAGCGGAAAAAGGATTACAGGCATTCTTTACAGGTGCAGGCGACTTCTCTTACAC
>JAJQAR010000042.1 GCA_021203705.1 Prevotella sp.
CGTGGAGCTGAAGTTCACGAAGGATATGCAGATGTTGGATTCCTTAGAGACGGAATCGGAAGAATTGGTAGCGTTCTCGATAAGGGCTGTGAACAGCAACGGCAGGAGCAGTGCGGCGTTCGCATATTCAGATAAAGCGACGGACGGATATAATGCCAACGAGGATGTGATATTGCTTGAGGATGACTCGTGGAAGAGGAGCGGCATGCCATTGGTTTACACCGTTGCGGGCAACAAGGCGGTTAGCGTGAACTCGTTGAAGGACCAGCATGTTATACCGTTGGGTGTGTTTGCTGACGAGGGCACCACATATACGTTGACGTTTGTAGGCGTGGACAACGTTGCTGAACCAGTATTGTATGATGCGGAATTGAACAAGGAGACACCGATCAACGAAGGATTCTCAATGACACTCACAGGTGCAACGCACGGAAGATATTTCATCCGCACGGCAGGTGGAGTGACGGAAATACAGGAGGTTACGCAGGAAATGCCGAAAGTTGTTGTATATTCGCCGACAAGAAGGACGATTGTAGTGAGCGCGGACGATGAAATTCAAAGGGTTGAGGTTTATGATATTGGAGGAAGGATGTTGAAACGTGCGACCGTAAGTGGAAACGCATGCACAATAAGTGATATCAACACCAGCGTAGCCATTGTGAAAGTCTTTACGAGCAATGGAACATGCGTTTCCAAGTTAAAAGTTAAAAATTAAAAGTTAATGTAAGAACCCAATTTACAAGTAGCCCCCCGCTAATGTAGGGACACAATTTATTGAGTCCGCCACACAAGCAACGTTACCCATAAACGCAAGCAAAAATGAATTTTTAATTTTTAATTCTCTCGAAAAAGTCTTCTCCGAAGACTTTTTCGAGAGTTATTTCTTCTGCTTCTTCTTTCGTGAGTTGTCTGCTCCAACTTACTCTTTGTGATGTTTCTGCACCTTCACCGGTATTGTTGTACTCCATGTAACGGGCTGTCTTCTCGTTTTCAGGGTCATTCCAGTTGAACCAACCGGCAGGTAAGATATGCTTGCCGATCTCACAGTTCATAAACAGAGTGTAGCCGTAAGGGCGCCATGGTCTGCCAAGGTAATCCTCATCTACATCATCAGCAGCAATCAGTTTGCAGTGGTTGAAAATGTATCCGTATTTTACATCTTCTGGTGTCGAGGCTGCCGTAACGTAAGAATTAATCTTACTGTATATCGTGCAGTTCTCAAACCATGCTGTGGAAGGTCCGAAGATATAATCGGTAGTCCCCTCGATATAGCAGTCCTTGAAATAAATTCTCGTATTTGCCACACCTGTGTAAACTGTGTCCTGATTGCCGAGGAATTTGCAGTTCACGAATATCAGGCGGTCACCCTCTGTATGCAATGCCACTGCCTGTCCACGTTGTTCTGCATTGTTCTCTATCGTGATGTTCTTGAAAGTTATGTCCGTCCCTTCCACTTTCACAGTGTAAGTACGGAATGTTCCCATCGGTCCGTTGGTCTCTGGGAACATGATATTGGCATGGTCGTTGTAGGTGATGATGGTGTTGTCCTTGTCCTCTCCGCAAATCTCGATATTGGTGAGCCATGACGGAACAATAAGTTTTTCCTTGTACACTCCATTCTTCACGAAAATCACCTTGTGGTATGTCATGAATGCGCGGCATACCTCAACGGCATCCTTGATATTGGTGAACTCACAACTGCCGTCTTTTGACACGAACAGTGTGTCAGGGTTATCGTATTTATTAGCCGCATTTGCGACACTTGCCAAACATAATATTGATGTCAGCAATGTTAATATCCTTTTCATAATGGTATTATTTTTATTTAATGGTTTTTTATCATATTATGTGCGAGGATTACACATTGCGCTTCACATCCTGCACACCGTCCACTTTCCTCAGCTTCTTTATGATATTGCTCACGTCATCCTTGTCGTGAATGCGGATGTCAAGGACTCCGTCGAATATTCCCTTGTCGCACGACAGAACAATCTTGTGGATGCTTACATTGAGTTCCTCCGCAGTTATCTTAGTAACATCGTTGAGGATGCCGATACGGTCGATACCTTTGATGGATATGGTGGCATCAAAGAGACGCTTGCGGTGCATGTCCCACTTCGCATCGAGAATCCTGTTGCCATAGCTTGACTTCAGTTTGGCGGCAACGGGGCATGATCGCTTGTGGATCTCTATGTGGTTTTCACTGTCTATAAAACCAAGGGCATCGTCTCCTGGTATCGGGTGGCAGCATTTCGGGAAGATAAACTGCTCTATATTGTCGTCTGTGATGATAACTGGTTTCTTGCGGTTGAAACCCTCGCCGACAACAAAGTAGTCGGGCGGCGTCTCCTCTTCCTCTTTCTTCTTGTCCTTTCCGATGAACGGCACGAGCTTGCGCCATTTATTTGATGAGCTCTGCTTTTTCTTGCCGTTTATCTCATCCAAATCCTTGTCGCTGAGAATGATATTCCCACTGCCAAGACCTTTCAGGAACATATCGTGTTTCGGTACATCATAGAGGTAACAGAAACTGTCGAGTATGGCGGATGTCTGTTCCAGCGAGTGCTTTTTCAAATATGCGTTGAATATTTCCTCTCCTTTCTTCTGCAACTCCCTTCCCTCACGCCGCAGGATAGCCTGTATCTTCGCCTTTGCCTTTGCTGTTGAGACGAAACCTATCCATGTGGGTTGTATATGCTGGGAGTTGGAGGTCAGGATCTCCACCTGGTCGCCACTCTGCAATACATGACTTAACGGCACTAATTTCTGGTTTACCTTCGCTCCGATACAATGACTGCCAAGGAAGGTGTGTATCGAGAATGCGAAGTCAAGGGCGGTACATCCTGCCGGCATCGTCTTGATCTCTCCTTTCGGGGTGAACACGAAAATCTCTGATGCGAACAAATTCAGTTTTATCACATCTAAGAAATCCATGGCATCGGGCTGCGGGTCATCGAGGATTTCCTTTATGGTACGCAACCAGTTGTTCAGCTCGCTCTCATCATCTGTCAGGTTGTCGCCGTCCTTGTACTTCCAGTGCGCGGCGAAACCCTGCTCTGCCATCTCGTCCATACGGTCGGAACGTATCTGTACCTCTATCCATTGGCCCGTCTTGCTCATAAGGGTTACGTGCAGTGCCTGATAGCCGTTGGCTTTCGGATGGTTAACCCAGTCGCGCAGACGGTCGGGATGTGACTTGTAAATCTGACTGATAGCGACGTATATCTTGAAACATTCGTTTACCTCCTCGTCTCGTGACTTCGGTGTGAAGATAATCCTTACTGCAAGGATGTCGTATATCTGGTCGAAACTGACGTGCTTGTTCTGCATCTTGTTCCAAATGGAATAAGGACTCTTTATACGCGCTTTTATCTCATATTCAAGTTCCATCTTGTCGAGGGCAGTGCGGATAGGATCGGTGAAGTCGGCGAAAAGGGTATCACGCTTCTTTCTTGTATCGGCAAGCTGGCTTTCTATCAATTTGTACTCTTCGGGATGCTCGAATTTGAAACTGAGATTCTCAAGTTCTGTCTTTATCTTGTTCAGTCCTAACCTGTTGGCAAGTGGGGCGTAAATATACAGTGTCTCACCCGCAATTTTATATTGCTTGTTGGCAGGTTGACTGGCGAGGGTGCGCATGTTGTGCAGACGGTCGCAAATCTTGATGAGGATAACACGGATGTCATCACTCATGGTGAGCAGCAGCTTCTTGAAATTCTCCGCCTGGGCGGATGCCTGCTCTCCGAAGATGCCGCCTGATATCTTCGTCAGTCCGTCAACAATCTGTGCCACCTTTGGACCGAAGATGTTCTCTATGTCCTCAACAGTATAGTCGGTGTCTTCTACTACATCGTGGAGCAGTGCCGCACTGATACTCGTGGATCCTAATCCCATCTCCTGACAGGCTACCTGCGCAACGGCGATAGGGTGCATGATATATGGCTCGCCCGACAACCGGCGTACTCCCTTATGTGCCTGTCGTGCGAAATTGAATGCCTTTGTTATGAGGTCTACTTTTTTCCTGTGGCGTGAAGCTAAATAACTGTCTAAAAGATGTTGGAACGCATCATCTACCATCTTCTGGTTGGCTTCTTCCTTCTCGTTTTTGTTAAGCTCGTCCATGGGAACCTCCTTTTTTAATAGTAAAACTACAATCCTACTTAACCCTCAGTTTACTGCCTGCACGGATGGTGTTGCCACGCAGCCCGTTCAACTGTTGTATTTTCTTCACCGTCGTGTGGTTTCTCGCCGCTATCGACGACAGCGTGTCTCCTTTTCTTACCGTTACACTTCGCCTCGTTCCTGAAGATGACTTCTTACGTGTATTGCTTTTCCGTGTGTAACTGGTATTGACGGTGGTGTTGTCCAATTCCACCAATGAGCGGCGTGTAAGCAACTCATCTGCCTGATAGTTGTATATCGAGTCCTCGTTGGTGATGAAGGCATTTGTCAATGATGAGGGTAGGCGGATAACTGACGGCTTTGAACTGCCGTTCACAATGTCACGGCGGTATTGGGGATTCAGCGTGCGCAGCTCCTCAAGGTCAGCACCGCATACGTCAGCAATCTGTTTCAGGTGTACGTCCCTGCTCACCATTATGGTGTCTGTCTTTGCTGGCAACGTGGTGCGCATCGGACAGATATTATGCTCGCAATAATAGTTCATCACGTAGTTGGCGGCGATGAATGCCGGTACGTATCCCTGTGTTTCACGCGGTAGATATGGATATATCTTCCAATAGTCTGCTTTGCCCCCAGAACGTAATATCGCCTTGTTGATATTCTCAGGTCCACAATTGTATGCGGCGATAGCCAAGCTCCAGTCCCCGAAAATATTGTATAGATCCCGAAGATAGCGGGCGGCGGCGTAGGATGACTTTATTGGGTCTCTGCGCTCGTCAACAAGGGAGTTCACCTCTAAACCATATTGCTTTCCTGTTCCTATCATAAACTGCCACAAGCCCACTGCTCCTACTCTTGACGTGGCTTTCGGGTTTAACGACGACTCGATTACTGGCAGGTATTTCAGCTCCAAAGGTAGACCGTACATCTCAAGTGCTTCCTCGAAAATTGGAATGTAGAAGTTCGACGCTCCTAACATATAACTCACGGAGTTGCGTAGTCGTCCTGTATATCTGTCGATAAACTGCCTTACAATTTCGTTATATGGCATCTCCACCACATTAGGCAATCGGCTAAGTCTTTCTATATATGTTTCTTTGGAATATTCAGGATTTTCATTACTGAAATTACAGTCATCGTATGGCTGAAGATATGTCTTTGAGTAATATAGATTCAAAAGACTGTCTACTTCATAGTCAAGTGCTTCCGGTACGTCGATTATCTCCTCTTGCCCCTCATCATCGGTTACGGTGATCTCATTCCATTCGTTCTGGGCATGCGTAACGCAACTGCCTCCGAAGAACATCGCACCGATAACAATATATAGCTTTTTTATCATAAATATTAAGTTTATATCTAATTACAAATATTTTGAGCTCGTTAGAAATTGAGTGCGCACTGCAATCCCAACGATGATGATTTCAATGGATTCACCGATGAATTGTTGTTTATCACTGCCGGCTCCACCTTCAGGCTAAGGTCACGGGAGATGTCAAACTCCGACAGTGAGGCATCGACGTATGCATCGATAATCGACAGGGCATAGACTCCAATAAGACAGAAAATACTGAGGTCACGGTATTTGCGGTAGTAGTCCTTCCTCTTTTTGAACAACGACTGATACCGCTCTGTGTTCGAATCCGTAATCACTGCTCCTAAGTGCAGAAACTGGTTGTAACTCTGCGTGGTAGGGTCGTTATCCATGATGTCCATATATGCCTGTGAGTAGTCTCGATACATCATGTTGTTCCACCTGATGGCGTATGCGCAGCCTAAGAATCCACCGTACACTATCGGCAACTTCCAGTATTTACGGTTGTATATCTGTCCTGCTCCCGGTATCACCATGGCAAGCCACATCGCTCTTTTCGCATTTGGCCTCCACGTGTTCCAGTCGCGTTTTGCCTTTTTTTGTATTGAGTCAACAGCTAACGAGTCGAGATTTGCTGCATCTACTGCTGCTATAATCGCAGTCATCGTCGAGTCTGCCTCGCTCAAGGTATCGGCAGCTGCTATTGACTTTATTATCGAGTCGTTGATATTCAAAGTATCTGCCTCTGTACCGCTACCATAGCTATGGCATGGCACCATGACTGTCACCAAAAAAAAGACAGTCATTCTCAATATTTTGAATATGGGTCGTCTCTGTGTATTCACCGCCTTCTTGCTATTCTTTCATTTTGTCGAACATGGCGACGATGCGCTTCATCTCCTCCTCGTCGGCGAAAGGTATGCTTATCTTTCCCTTACCGCTATTGGAACAACTCATCTGAACATTGGTTTTGAACAGGTCTGACAACTCCTGCTTCATCTTCACCACTTCCTCCGGCAACCGTTGTCTCGGGGTGATTTTCTTGCTTCCACTAACCACGTCCTCCCCGTTCTTCAACTGTTTCACCATCTCCTCAACCTTTCGTACGGAATAACCGTTCTTCTGGATTTCCTTGAACAGTTTTACCTGCAAAGAAGGACTGTCAACAGCAAGAAGCGCACGGGCATGTCCCATGTCTATCTCCTTCCCTCTTAACGCAAGTTGTACCTGTGCCGGGAGATTCAACAGGCGCAGATAGTTGGCTATCGCCGCTCTACTCTTTCCCACACGCTCGGAAATCTTCTCCTGCGTCATCCCGGAATTGGTGATAAGTTGCTCGTATGCCAACGCTATCTCTATCGCATTCAGATCCTCTCTCTGGATGTTCTCTATAAGAGCCATCTCCATCACGTTGTCATCTTCGATGGTTCGGATGTATGCCGGAATGGATTTCAGTCCCGCTATCTGCGATGCCCTCCACCTACGCTCTCCCGCGATAATCTGGAATTTGTTGTCGTCTATCTGGCGCAGCGTTATCGGTTGGATGATACCTATCTCGCGTATGCTGTTTGCCAATCCGTTGAGTGCGTCCTCGTCAAACTCATGGCGCGGCTGGTTTGGGTTGACGACTATCTGCTCTATCGGCACCTCACTGATTGTGGAACTTCCGTGAGGACGTACCGCTTCTGTGGATATAAGAGCGTCAAGACCACGCCCAAGTGCATTGTTGTATCTTTTCTTGATGGCCATTACGAATCAGCAGTTCTTTTATATGATTTATTTGTTCTTGTTTATTATCTCCTTCGCCAATGACAAATGATTCTGACTTCCTTTGGAATCGGCATCGTAGAGGATTACTGGTAAGCCGTGACTGGGAGACTCACTCAACTTCACGTTTCGCTGTATCACGGTCTTGAACACCAGTTCCTGGAAATGGCGCTTCACCTCATCGTATATTTGGTTTGCCAAACGCAGACGACTGTCGTACATCGTGAGTAGGAAACCTTCTATCTCTATTCTCGGATTCAACTTGCTCTTTATTATCTTTATCGTGTTGAGCAGTTTACTGATACCCTCCAATGCGAAATACTCACATTGTACGGGGATTATCACTGAATCGGCAGCTGTCAGGGCATTCACCGTTATCAACCCAAGCGACGGTGAGCAGTCTATAAGCAGGTAGTCATAATCGTCAACTATCGGTTTCAGCAAGTTCTTTATCACCTGTTCTCTATGGTCAATGTTAAGCATCTCTATCTCCGCTCCCACTAAGTCGATATGACTCGGAATGATGTCCAATCCGTCAATGTCTGTGGTGTATACGGCATCATGTACATCTGCATGGTCGATTATACACTCATACAGTGAACAGTCTATATCTTTCGTGTTAACACCTAAACCGCTTGACGCATTGGCTTGTGGGTCGGCATCGATTATCAGAACCTTCTTCTCTAACGTGGCAAGAGAGGCTCCTAAGTTAATCGTCGTCGTCGTCTTTCCAACTCCTCCCTTTTGATTTGCCAATGCTATTATCTTTCCCATTTTTCTAATTTCAATCAACAAAACAACCTTTACTGACAGTATGCCAGTAAAAGGATTTAATAAAAAACGTTTTGCAAAAATACATATTTTATATGAGAAACATTGGTTTTAAACCTTTTTTCGTACTTTTGCAAGAAAGAAATTGATTTATATGAATGATAAAAAACCATTTATTCTCGTTTCCAACGACGACGGTTATCATGCCAAAGGGCTTAACTCTCTGATACATTTCCTCGCTGATATGGCGGATATTCTCGTGTGCGCTCCTGACTCCGCACGGTCAGGGTATTCAACAGCTTTCTCCGCAGTCACTCCTTTGAGACTGAAAAAACGGAAAAGTCATGCGGGGGCTGAGATCTGGTCGTGCAACGGCACTCCTGTCGACTGTGTTAAATTGGCTTTGAGTGAGCTATGCCCTCGTCTTCCCGATATGGTGATAGGGGGTATAAACCACGGGGATAACGCTTCTGTCAATTCGCATTACTCGGGTACTATGGGTGTTACACGTGAGGGCTGCATGAAATATATCCCTTCGGTGGCGTTTTCCTTGTGTGATTACCACGAGGATGCGGATTTCGAACCGTTGCGCACCACGATACGGCAGATTGTGAAAAAGGTACTGGAAGTGGGCCTTCCGAGATGTGTGTGCCTGAACGTGAATTTCCCGTTGGTTGATGCGTTCAAAGGTATCAGGGTATGCCGTATGGCGAAAGGTAGGTGGCTGCATGAGGTGTCACATGCTAATCACCCTCGTGGCTACGACTATTATTGGCTCATAGGGGATTACACCAACGATGAGCCGGAGGCGGAAGATACCGACAACTGGGCTCTCACTCATGGATATATTGCCATAACGCCTACCACTATCGACGTTACCGCTCACGAGGCGGTGGAGAATATCCGTAAATGGTTCTGAAAACATGAAATATTATATCATAGCAGGGGAGGCGAGTGGCGACCTTCACGCCTCTCACCTGATGTCAGCGTTGAAAAACCGTGATACCAAGCCGGAATTCCGTTTTTTCGGTGGTGATTTGATGGCTGCTGTAGGTGGTACATTGG
>JAJQAR010000108.1 GCA_021203705.1 Prevotella sp.
GTTTTACTACGTATGAGATGAATTTCTCAATAGGGAACTTGCCTGTGTTGATGCAGTTGATGACGGCACGGAAATCGGATGGGGTGGCGTTGCGTGAGCCACGGATGTCAAGTTCTTTCTGTACGAACAACTTTGTTTGGAAAGACACATTACTTTGTGCATAGCCAATGCAAACAACGGTACCCGTGAAGCAAACCTCATCGACAGCCATTACGTATGTACCAGGACTGCCCACAGCCTCTATCACAACATCAGCACCATTGCCGCCAGTAATTTCCTGAACACGCTTATGCACGTCGTCTGTCAAAGTGTTGATGACATATTTAGCACCGACTTCCTTCGCGATGGCAAGTTTTTCATCGTCGATATCAGCGGCAATCACATTAGCACCACGCTCAGCGGCACGGATTACGGCACCAAGACCTACCATTCCGCACCCGAGAATCAACACGAAAGTATCGTCAACAACCTGTGCACGTGAAACAGCATGGAAACCAACGCTCATAGGTTCGATGATAGCACAACTGCGTACAGGAATATCTCCTGCAGGAATTATCTTAGTCCAAGGCATTGCTGCGTACTCGCACATAACGCCTTGACGCTGCACGCCCAATGTCTCGTTATGCTGGCAGGCATTGAAACGGTTGTTGCGGCAGGATGTGCAGTGCCCGCAATTGGTATAAGGGTTCAGTGTTACTACCATACCCTTTGAGAGCCCTTCGGGAACAGCACTGCCGACTTCCTCTATCACTGCGCCGACCTCATGACCCGGTATCACGGGCATTTGAGCCATCGGATTACGGCCACGATAGGTGTTCAGGTCAGAGCCGCAAAAGCCGACATACATTATTTTTACTAACACTTCGTCAGCCTTTATTTCAGGCTTCTCAATTTCTGTAACGCCCATCTTGAATGGGGCTTCGATCATAACGGCTTTCATATTTCAAGTTAAAAGTTAATGTAGGGGCCCAATTTATTGAGGCCGGTTAAGAGTTAAAGAATAACAATATATTGCAATTTATTATTCCGACATGTTTTTGATATACGGCAAATCCGGAAGATTGCCGAAACCGTAAAACGATTTGGCATTATCACCTAAGAAAAGACGCTTCTCGTTGTCTGTCAATTCGGTAGTCTTGCAAACAAAATCGTACGACATTTTGTAGGTAATGGCAGTTATGGTACGAGGATAATCAGATCCCCACATCAGTTTTTCAGCACCAACCATATCAATGGCTTCACGGATTGCTTTCACGGCTCCTTTGAAAGGGTAGAACTCACTGTTAAACAGCCAGGTAATGCCACCTGATTCAATCATTACATTAGGGTTAAGAGCAAGTTTTATCTGGTCTTCCCAACCAGGGGCAGTAACCATTCCGAAATGACCGATTGCAATTTTCAGGTCAGGACATTCCTCTATCACTTCCTTTATTTCGCCCATTTGCAAATTGTTTTCCGCAAGACAGATGGAAAGAATCATATTGTTGCTTTCCATAAGGTGGAACATCTCCATCATTTCTGGCGTATTAAGCATTATCCTACGGTCATTCAGGAAAAGGCGATGGCCAGGGATTGCAATTCCCTTAAAACCTCGATTTATGAGTTGACGTGCTTGTTCCACGATTCCAGGGTTGAAATAATCGCACATACCAAACACGAAAAACCTGTCAGGATATTTATTCTTGACCTCCTCCAAATAATCGTTTTGCAGTCCATCGATAAACTCCTGCACAACTACAGCAGCCGATACTTGGGCATAATTCATGTTGGAGAGGAACACTTCCGCACTGTTTTTGCCATCAATCATGAACGGAGGAATCATCTGCACTTCCTCTGTCAAGAAGAACGATCTCCCGTTTTCCAACGTGCGGATAGGCATACCATTCCATGTTGTGTCTTGACATAGCCAAAGGTGGGAGTGAGCGTCGATTATTGTATAATCCATTTCTTTCATATTAAATTATGAAGCGTTGTCCTGCAGCTTTATGTGTTTTTCCAACGCACACGCATCTGGTCGCCAATTATTTCCTGAACCTCCTTGACAAGTTGGTTGTCAATAGGTGCATTAACATATTCGATATTTTTTAATACGTTGGCAGGATTTGCTGAACCAAATAGGGTAGTTGCTATGCGCGGATTGCTCGTTGAGTATTGGATTGCAAGTTTTTCTATCGGGTAGTTTTTTGCCATACAATGTTCTGTGGCACGTTTGCAGGCCTCTTTCAGAGAATTTGGTGCCGGGTGCCATACCGGTGCGCCACGTAGTGACAGCAAGCCCATTGAGAACGGAGAGGCATTGACAACACCCACGTTGTTTGCTTCGAAAAAGTCGAGATAATCAAGCAGCATTTCGTCGTTAAGACTGTAATGGCAGAAGCTGAGCACCGACTCGACAGTGCCGGCAGGAACATGCTCTATTACCCATTTCAGGTTTTCTGGCTGCAAGTCAGTTATTCCGACATGCCCCACGTCACCATTCTCACGCAGTTTCACCAATGCAGGAAGAGTTTCATTAACAACCTGATTAAGGTCGGAAAACTCCACGTCGTGCACATTAATGATGTCAATATAGTCAATATTCAACCGTTTCATACTCTCGTAAACACTGGCTGTTACCCGTTTTGCGGAATAGTCCCATGTGTTCACGCCATTCTCACCGTAGCGCCCTACTTTTGTCGAAAGGTAATACTTGTCTCTTGGTATTTCTCTCAAAGCCTTACCCAAGACAGTCTCAGCCTTGTAGTAACCATAATATGGGGAAACATCAATGAAATTTATGCCGTTATCAACCGCCGTATGAACAGCCTTGATGCTTTCCGCCTCACGTGTTTCATGGAACACACTGCCCAATGACGATGCCCCGAAACCGAGATTTGACACACGCAAACCCGTTTTTCCAAGTTCGTTATAAATCATAGCTATGAGTTTGTTTTAGTATAGACGAATGAAACCCCGTTTTGTTGTATGCTATTAGTTAAAAATTAGTTAAACATAACATTTGTAAATGTATCTAAATTGTACATTCAACATAGAAGTGCAACACCCTCGCCTCCCGCCTACGTCCTTGGAGC